>JBDSYO010000441.1:0-4155 GCA_039925625.1 Lapillicoccus sp.
GCTGAGCCTCTACCCCGCGACGACCCAGGTCGACCTCTGGGCGTTCTCCGAGAAGCTCGACGGCGACAAGCCCTACCGCGTCGTCGTCCCCACCGTCACCCTGGACGCCGGGGGGAAGCAGCAGCTGCTGGCGGGGATCTCATCCCTCCAGCCGACCGGCGGCACCGGGCTCTACACGACGACGCTGGCCGCCGTCCGCGCCGCCCAGGCCTCCTGGGTCGAGGGCCGCGTCAACGCGGTCGTCATCCTCTCCGACGGCGCCGACAGCGAGAACGCCCAGTCGCTCGACCAGGTCGTCGCGACCCTCCGGGCCGAGGCCGAGCCGGACCGACCGGTGCCCGTCATCACCATCGCCTTCGGCCCCGACGCCGACCGCGCCGCCATGGCCGCGCTCAGCACTGCTACCGGTGGCGCCGCCTACCGGGCCACCAGTCCCGACCAGATCCACCAGGTCTTCCTCGACGCGGTCGGCCAGCGGGCCTGCCGCCCGGGCTGCGCCGCCTGACGCCCGGCGTCAGCCCCTTCCGCCTCCCACCCCCTGGAGCTCCTGATGTCCCACACACTGACCGACGCCGACGCGTTCTACGCCGAGCTGACCACCCGCAACCGCGGCTTCGTGTCGGAGCGGGCCCAGGCCCGCCTCGCCACCATGACCGTGCTGGTCGCCGGCTGCGGTTCCACCGGTGGCGCCGCCGTGGAACCGTTGGTACGCCTCGGCGTACAGCACTTCCTGCTCGCCGAGCCGGGAACCTACGAGCTGAACAACCTCAACCGGCAGAGCGCCTTCCTCGACGAGATCGGCGAGAACAAGGCCGTCGTGCACGCCCGGCGCATCGCCGCCGTCAACCCGCATACCTCCGTCGCGGTCGACCGCCAGGGGATCACTCCCGACAACGTCCTCGACCTGGTCACCGCCTGCGCCGTCGTCGTCGACGGGGTCGACGTGACCGAGCCCGCGGGCTGGGTGGCCAAGTGGCTGCTGCACGAGGCCGCCGCCCGCGTCGGGCGCCCGGTGGTCTCCGGCTACGACATGGCGGGGACGCAGTACATCCGTTACTACGACTACCGATCGGGTGATGCACCGTTCGACGGGCGCATCGACCGGGCCGCGCTCGACGAGGCCATCGCCACCGACGCGACGTGGGACCTGCTGCGCAAGGTGGTGCCGATGCGGGTCGTCCCCGTGGAGATGCTGGAGTCCGCCCGGCGGATGCTCGCCTCCGGGGAGGACGGCCTGCCGCAGCTCGTCTACACCAGCCTCTTGTTCGGCGCGGCCGCGGCGAGGATGGTCGTGTCCGTGAGCGAAGGCTCGAGAGTGCGCAAGCACACGCTCATCAGCGTCGACCGGGCCGTCTCGACCGGCCCGGCCCGGTGGCGCTCGGCGCTGCGCAAGCCGGTCGTCGCCGTGCTCGCCCTACGCGAGCTCGCCGCCAGCCGCGGAGCCGCGAGCCATGCGTGAGTCCGGGACGCCCTCACGGCTGGACCGCGGGCTGGCTCGCTTCGTCGCCCTGGTGGGTCGGCTCCGCTGGCCGGTCGTGGGCGTGTGGCTCGTCCTCCTGGGGGTCGCCGGCGTCGTCGGAGCCCCCCTGCCCACCCTGCTGTCGGGCGGTGGCTGGAACGTGCCGGGCTCGGAGAGCGAGTCGGTCAACCTCGCCCTGCAGCACGGGTTCGTCGGCCGCGGGGCCAGCGACATCACGGTCGTCGTACACGACCGGTGGTACACCGCCGCGCAGCCCGGCTTCGAGAAGCGGGCCCAACGGGTCATCACCGAGGTCGCCGCCGACCCGGACCTCCAGGTCACCAGCCGGCTCGGGTATGCGTCGACGACGGGCGAGGTGCGCCAGGGCTTCGTCGGCCGCGACGGCGCGACGTCGATCGAGCTGCTCGGCCTGGGCGTCGACGACGGCCGGGCCCGCCAGCTCATGCCTCACCTGCAGAGCGACCTGACGGCGACGTATGCGGCGCAGGGGCTCGACGTGTCGCTGGTGGGCTCGGCGTCGTTCTGGGGCGAGGTCAACGCCCTGAGCGAGTCCGGTCTGGCGCACGCCGAGATGCTCACCCTGCCGCTCATCCTGCTCGTCCTCGTCGCCATCTACGGCGGGTTCGTCGCCGCCCTCACCTCGCTGTCGGTCGGTATCACGTCGATCGTCGGCAGCTTCGCGGTGCTGACGGTCGTGGCGCGTCACATCGAGCTGTCGATCTTCGTTCAGAACACGGCGACCATGCTCGGCCTCGGTGTGGGAGTGGACTACTCGCTGTTCGTCATCGCGCGCTTCAAGGAGGAGCTGGCCCAGGGCCGCAGCGTCGACGAGGCGCTGGCCATCACCCTCAAGACCAGCGGCGAGACGGTGATCTTCTCCGGCATCACCATCGTCGCCGCGATGAGCACGTTGTTCCTCGTGCCGCTCGGCGTCATCTCGTCGATCGCGCTGGGGGCGGTCGTCGTCGTCGCGTTCTCCATCCTCAGCTCGGTGCTCCTGCTGCCCGTGCTGCTTCGCCTGCTCGGCCACCGCATCAACGCGGGGCGGGTGCGGCTCCCGGGGCGCGGTCGGTCGCCCGGCCGGCCGCGTCGAGGCGTCCGCTGGGACGCCATCGCGGCTCGGGTCATGCGCTACCCGCTCGTCTTCCTCGGCGGGGCGCTCCTGCTCATGCTCGCGGTGGCCGCGCCCGCCCGGGACCTGACGACCTTCACTCCCGACGCCCAGATCGTGCCGACGTCGTCGGTCATCCGGCAGGGCTTCGACCGGATGCAGTCCGAGTTCGGCGCCGGGTCGACCGCTCCCATCGAGGTGCTCGTCACCTCGTCCGCTCCTCTCGACACCCCGGAGGCCTCGACCGCCGTCGCGCGCCTGGCGGACACCCTGGGCCGGCTGCCCTCCGTCGCCCGGGTCGACTCACCACTGGGGGTCCTGAGCGCCGCGTCGCCGCAGGCCCCACTGGCGGCACTATCGCCGTCGGCGCGGGCCCAGCTACCGCCGGCGCTGAAGGAGGTCGTCGGCCGCTACGTCTCCGCCGACGCGCAGATGCTCGTCATCGAGGTGGTCTCGTCGGGGCACGCGGCCGACGCCGAGACCCGCGCCCTCTTCACGGCGACCCAGGCGGCCGCAGCGGCCGCGCGCATACCGAACGCGACGGTGCGGGTCGGCGGCGAGACCGCTGAGGGGCTGGCCAACAACGCGGTCATCAGCGACAGCCTGCCGCGGGTCATCGGCGTCATGCTCGTCGTCATCTACGTGTTGCTGGCCTTCACGTTCCGGTCGGTGCTGTTGCCGCTCAAGGCGATCCTTATGAACCTGCTGTCGGTGGGGGCGACCTTCGGGATCCTCGTCGTCGTCTTCCAGCACGGCTTCGGGTCGAGCCTGCTCGGCGTCGAGGGAAAGGCCGACATCCAGAACTTCATCCCGATCCTGCTGCTGGCGCTGCTGTTCAGCCTGAGCACCGACTACGAGGTGTTCCTGCTCGGACGGGTGCGCGAGGAGTTCCTGCGCACCGGCGACAACACCCTGAGCGTCGCCCGCGGGGTGGCCGGCACCGCGCCACTCATCTCCGGCGCCGCCCTGCTCATGGTGGTCGTGTTCGGTGGCTTCGCCTTGGCGGGGATCCTGCCGATGAAGCAGCTCGGCTTCGGGATGGCGGTGGCGATCGCCTTGGACGCGACGATCGTGCGGCTGGTCATCGTGCCCGCATCGATGCGGCTGCTGGGTCGCTGGAACTGGTGGATGCCCGGCCTTGGCGTGCCGGGTCCGCGTCCGGAGGAGGAGACGGCGAGTCGCCCCGAGGGGGATGCCGAGGGGGACGTTGCTGAGGTCGTCCCGGCTCCGGCGGTGGAGCGGGCCGCAGACCTCGAGCTCAGTTGGGCTGCGTCCACCGAGGGTGGCGTAAGCGATCGGTAAGGCGGCCGTCCGTTCAGCGCAGGGACGAGAACTGCTATGAAATGGCGGGATTCGGTCTGGCCTCGACGGGTACGCCCATCTCGTCGGCGTACCCGTGACGCCGGACCCCGATGAGCTCCCGAGAAGAACACTGCGATGCCTACGCTCGACGCCACGCCCGACAGCCGCCCCGAGGTCGCCCTGCACTACGAGGACACCGGCGGTGAGGGACGCCCCGTCGTCCTCATCCACGGCTGGCCGCTGAGCGGTGCGGCCTGGAAGG
>JBDSYO010000442.1:0-6205 GCA_039925625.1 Lapillicoccus sp.
CGACCTCGTCATCAAGGAGCCCCATGTCCACCGACGCCATCGTCCTGCTCAAGGCCGACCACAAGGAGGTCCGGGCCCTCTTCCGTGAGTTCCAGGCCCCGAAGACGACCTCGGCGCGCAAGGGCGCGATCGTCAAGAAGGTCATCCAGCTGCTGACCGTGCACACCTACATCGAGAACGAGGTCATGTACCCCCAGGTGCGCGCCCTCCTGCCCGAGCTGGAGGACGACGTGCTGGAGTCCTACGAGGAGCACCACGTCGCCGACGTCCTCGTCATGGAGCTGCAGATGCTGAAGCCCGGCGACGAGCGCTTCGAGGCCAAGACCACCGTGCTCATCGAGAACGTGACCCACCACATGGACGAGGAGGAGCAGGACTGGTTCCCCAAGGTGCGCCAGGGGCTGGGCCGGACGAAGCTCCAGGAGCTCGGAGCCGCCCTGCTCGAGGCCAAGAAGGGCGCGCCGCGCTCCCCCAACCAGCCCAGCGCCGTCAAGAAGGTCATCGACGCCGTCATCAGCTGAGTCCCTGTCGCCCGGGGCGACCACAGGCGATGTCGTTTCGGCGGCCCCGCCGGGGGTACCTCCCAGGGGTGAGCCCCCCGCCGTGGGAGCTGCGGGTGCTGCCGATCCCCAGCGCCCACGCCTACCCCCAAAGCCTTCGCCCCCACGACGCCCAGCGCGTCGTGCACCTCAGTGACCCGCCGGTGCCCGGCGCGCCCGAAGGGGTTTGGTGGCCGCCGCCCGCCCTCGACGCCGCGTGGGTCGAGCAGCACGCCACCGAGGTCGACGTCGTGCACCTGCACTTCGGGTTCGACGCGTCGTCGCCCGCCGACCTGGCCGTGTGGTGCGACGCGCTCGACCGGCACGGGATCCCGTTGGTGCTCACCGTGCACGACCTGGTGAACCCCCACTTCCGCGACCAGGGCGAGCACGCGGCGCGCCTCGACGTGCTGGTACCCCGGGCGGCGTCCCTCGTGACCCTCACCTCCGGTGCGGCCCTGGAGATCGCCCGCCGGTGGGGGCGGGCGGCCGAGGTCGTCCCCCACCCGCACGTGGCTCCCCTCGAGCTCGTCGGGGTCTCGCCCGACCGGTCCCCCGACCAGTTCGTCGTCGGCCTGCACCTGAAGTCGTTGCGCGCCAACGTCCGCGTGCAGCCGGCGCTCGACGCGCTGGTCCCGGCCGTGCGGGCCCTGCCTGGAGCGGTCCTCCGCGTCCATCTGCACCGCGAGGTGCTCGACCCGGCGCATCCTCGGCACGACGGGGCGTTGGTCGCCGACCTCCGGCGCCGGCAGGACGCCGGCGCCCTCGACCTCGTCGTCCACGAGCCGCATACCGACGACGAGCTGTGGGCCTACCTCCGCTCGCTGGACGTCTCCGTGATGCCCTACGCCTTCGGCACCCACTCCGGCTGGCTGGAGGCGTGCCACGACCTCGGCACCGCCGTCCTGGCTCCCCGGGTGGGCTTCTGGGGGGAGCAGCAGCGGCAGCTCACCTTCGACTGGCGGGCGGACGGCAGCGTCGACCACGAGCAGGTCGCGGCCGCGCTACGGCAGGCGTATGCCGACCGCCCCACCTGGGCGGCCCGTCCCGCCGACCGCGTGCGCCAGCAGCACGAGGTCGCGACGGCTCATACCGCCATCTACCGGGCCGCGTGGACCGGGCGGTCGGCCGAGCCCGCCGAGGTCCCGGCGTGAGCCGCGGACCGGTCGGCTGGTACGTCCACCACGTCGGTTCGGGGCACCTCACGACGGCCCGCCTCGTCGCGCCGCTGATGCGGACGCCCGTGGTCGCCCTCAGCTCGGCCCCGCGCCCGGACGGCTGGCCCGAGGACCGCTGGGTCGCCTTGCCCCTCGACGACGCCCCCGGCGGCCACGCCCACGAGGCCGGCGGTGCGCTGCACTGGGCGCCGCTCGACCACGGCGGCTACCGCGACCGGATGGCCGCGGTCGCCGCGTGGGTGGCCTCCGCCCACCCCAGCCTCCTGGTGTCGGACGTGTCGGTCGAGGTGACCCTCATGGCCCGGCTGCTGGGGGTCCCGGTGGCGACCATGGTGATGGCCGGCGACCGGAGCGACCGTCCGCACCGGCTGGCCTACGACGCGGCGACCCTGCTCTTCGCGCCGTTCCCGGAGGGGGCCGAGGTCGCCGCCGGGCTGCGTCCCGCCTGGCGCCGGAAGACGGTCTCGCTGGGGGCGTTGTCGAGGTTCGACGACCGCCGGCCGACACCGGTGACGCCGTCGCGTCGCGTGACGATGCTGTGGGGCCACGGCGGCTCGGCCGTGACCGACGCCGACGTGCGGGCGGCGATGGACGCCACCCCGGGCTGGTCCTGGACGGTCTGCGACACCACCGACCCCGACGAGGTCTGGTCCCTCCTGCAGGCGGCCGAGGTCGTCGTCGCCCACGCGGGCCAGAGCGTCGTGGCCGAGGTGGCGGCGGCCCGTCGGCCCGCCGTGATCGTGCCCCAGCCGCGCCCACACGACGAACAGTCCTCGCTCGCCTCGGGTCTGGCCGACCTGGGTCTGACACCTCGCGTCGGCCGGTGGCCGGCGCCTGAGCAGTGGCCGGGTCTCCTGACCGCAGCGCGCCGCAGCGACCCCGCCGGATGGGTGCGGTGGTCGGACGGGCGGGGTGCGCCGCGGATGGCCGGCTGCCTGGACCGCCTCGCCGCCGAGGGGACAGAGGGCACCCAGGGCACTGAGGGCGCCGCATGAGCCGACCTGGTCCGCGGCCCCGCATCGCGGCCCTCACGCTGGCCCACGGCCGACATGACCACCTCACCGCCCAGCTGCGCGGCCTGCTCGCGGGGACGGTGCGGCCCGACCTCGTCGTCGTCGCCGCGATGGACGACCCGGTGCTTCCCCAGGTGGTGACCGCCGCAACCTCACGGGCCGCGGCGGACGGGACCACCGTGGTGACCCTGGCGGTCGACCGGGACGGCGACCACCTCCCCCTCGCTGCCGCCCGCAACCGCGCCGCTGCCCACGCGATCGCCGACGGTGCGGACCTCCTCGTCCTCCTCGACGTCGACTGCATCCCGTCGCCGACGCTCGTCGAGCGGTACGCCGAGGTGTGGTCCGAGGTGTCGCCGTCGGCCTCGGGGCCCGTGGTCCTCTGCGGGGCCGTGCACTATCTGCCGCCGCGACGCCTCGGTCTGAACCATTACACCGCAACGGATCTGGCCGCCTCGCAGCCCCATCCCGCCCGCCCCGTCGCGCCCGACGGGCAGCACGTCGTCGTGGAGGACCTGCACCTCTTCTGGTCGCTGTCGTTCGCCATCGGCGCGGCCGACTGGGTGCAGGTCGGTGGGTTCGACGAGGGCTACCGCGGCTATGGCGGCGAGGACACCGACTTCGGACTCACTCTCGAGGCCGGGGGTGGCGTCGGCTACTGGGTGGGGGGCGCCCCGGCATACCACCAGCACCACCCCGTGGACGACCCCCCACGGCAGCACGTGGCCGACATCGTGCGCAACAGCAACCGGTTCCACGAACGCTGGGGGTTCTTCCCGATGTCGGGCTGGCTCGACGCGTTCGAGGCGGAGGGGCTGGTCACGCGGTCCGGTCGGCCCCCACGGCTGCACCTGACGTCATCCGAAGGTAGCTCCGCTCGTAGCGCGTGACCATCCGGTCGAGCGAGAGGCAGCGCTCCGCGTACGCCCGGACCGCACGGCGGTCGAGCGACAGTGCGGTGGGCACGGCTGCCGCCATGGCGTTGGCGTCGCCGGGATCGACGAGCAGCCCCACCTCGGCCTCGCCGAGCACCTCCGGCACCCCGCCGCGCCGGAACGCCACCACCGGGGTGCCGCACGCGAGCGCCTCGGCACAGACCAGGCCGTAGGGCTCGTCCCAGACCGGGGTGACCAGCACCGCGGCCGCCGACCCTACGAGCCGGGCCAGGTCGGGGACCTGGAGGTGACCGGCGTACTCGACGTCGCGGCCGAGTCGGGGGCGCACGGCCCCGTCGAAGTAGGCCTGGTCGCTGACCGGCCCCGAGATGACGAGGGGCATCCCAGCCCGGCGGGCCGCGTCGATGGCCAGGTGCGGCGCCTTCTCCGGCACCAGGCGCCCCGACCAGGCTAAGGCGTCGCCACCGGGTCCGGCGGGCCAGGCGGCGAGGTCGACCCCGTTGACGACGACGTCGGCTCCGGGCATGGGCAGCAGGGAGCTCCACTGCCGGGCGACGAACTCGCTCACGGCGGCGAAGCGGGCGTGCCGGCCGACGTGACCGGGTGTGGCCGCCACCGCCGACTCGAGCCAGGGCGTGGGCGGGGTGTGCAGGGTGGTCAGCATCGGGATGTCCAGCAGCGGTGCCATGGCCACCGGCAGGTGGTGGAGCGCATGGTTGTGCACGACGTCGAACCGCTCGGACAGCGGCCCGGCGAGCGCCATCATCAGGCGCAGGTAGGCGTGGTGGTCGCGCATGAAGGCGGCCGCGGGCATCGACCGGTCGCCCTGGGCGACGAGGCTGGGTTCCCACCCGCCGGCCGGGAAGGCCAGGTGCTCGTCGGCACCGTCCGACCCCTCAGCGGCGAAGAGGGTCACCTCGTGGCCGCGGCGGCGCAACCGGGCGACGAGCTGCCACACGAGGGACTCCAGGCCCCCGGCGAAGGGCTGGCGGATGGGGTACCTGGAGGTGGCGACCACCGCGACGCGCAGCGGGTGGCGCGTCCGCGGCGACGGGGCCAGCCACGAGGTCGTCAAGGGTGGCCCGCTCACTCCCGGCCGCCGGCGTCACACAAGGGCATAGGGGGTCCCTACCCCGTTTCAGGGCTTCGTACGCCCCCCGGGGCGAGGGGGCCTCCAGGGCCCCGGGCCACCTAGGCTGAGCGGATGCGGGACGGGGGGTCGATCAGCGTGGCCCGCTACGTCGTCGTCGGGCCCCCGACGCACGGCGTGGTGGTGCACGCGCTACGCCTGGCGGCGGCTGATGCGACGCTCGGCCGGGCACTGGTGCGGGTGCCTACCGCGACGAGCGGCGTCGTGCCGGAGGGGCTCCTCGACGCGGTCCCCCGTGGGGGCGCCGCGCTGCTGCACGTCACCGACCGGCTGTTCGGGCCGACGCCGGAGGCAGCGGCGCGGGCCATCCAGGCTCTGGGGACGCGGACCAGCCTGGCGCTGGCGCTGCACGACGTGCCGCAGCCGGCCGAGGGCGGTGACTGGTATGCGCGGCGACGGGACTGCTACGGGCAGCTGGCCGGTGTGGCGCCGCGGCTCGTCGTCGCCAGCGCGTTCGAGGCCGACCTGCTCGCCCGGTGCGCGGCTCCGGAGGACCGCGACGTGGTGGCGCGACGCACTCGGGTGATCCCCCTCCCGGTCGAGCGCCGGCACGTCCCGGCCCACGCGCGGGCAGCGCGGCCGGGTGGAGCGACCGCCGACCTGGCCGTGCTCGGCTTCCTCTACCCCGGCAAGGGGGTCGAGGACGCCATCGACGTCGCGGCCGCCCTGACCACGTCCGCACGCGAGGTCACGGTCACCAACTACGGCGCCGTCGCCGAGGGCCACGCCGACGACGCGGAGAGCCTGGCCCGGTACGCCGCGGAGCGCGGCGTCCGGTTCCGGCTGACGGGCTACCTCTCCGACGAGGAGCTGCTCGAGGCGGTCCTGCGGGCCGACGTCCCCCTCGCCCCCCACCGGCACATCAGCGCCTCCGGCTCGGTCAACACCTGGGTCGAGGCGGGTCGGCGGCCGCTCGTGCGTCGCAGCCCCTACATCGACGAGCTGGCCGGCCGACTTCCGGGGGTCGTGACCGCGGCCGACGACCTCGGCGCCGCCGTCGCCTCCGCCCTGGCGGACCCCGCCTCGACCTGGCTCGGCGACGAGGTCGAGGTCGGGCCGTCCTGGGCGGCCGCAGCCGAGGCGTACGCCGACCTCCTGCGCGAGCTGCGATGAGCCCGGCCATCGACATCAGCGTCGTCGTTCCCGTCTACGGCCACCCCGAGCAGCTCGACCGGCTGCTGGCCGGGCTCGACCGGCAGACCCTGGCCGCCGACCGGTTCGAGGTCGTCGTGTCCGACGACGGGTCCCTTGAGCCGCCGCAGGCCGGGCCTCGCGCGTACGAGGTGGGGACGGTCCGCCAGCACGACGAGGGCTTCCGGGCCGCGGCGGCCCGCAACCTCGGCGCGGGTGCGGCGAGCGGCGACGTGATCGCCTTCCTCGACCAGGACTGCGTCCCGGCTCCGGACTACCTCGAGCGCGTCCTTGCGGC
>JBDSYO010000443.1:0-7556 GCA_039925625.1 Lapillicoccus sp.
CTGGTACGACCACCTGCCCTACCTCAAGTTCCCCGAGCACTGGCCGGTGTTCGCGGCGAAGGACAAGATCGGCGACTGGCTCGAGCACTACGTCGCCCTCATGGAGCTCGACTACTGGACCCGCTCGACCTGCCGGAACGCGCGCTGGGACGACGACGCGCAGGAGTGGGTGGTCAGCGTCGACCGGGACGGCACGCCGGTCGAGCTGCGACCCCAGCACCTCGTCGTCGCCCTCGGTGTGAGCGGGTACCCCAACCGCCCCACGTATGCGGGTCAGGACGTCTTCCGGGGGCCCCAGCACCACTCCTCCGAGTTCCCCGGCGGCGAGCAGTACGCCGGCCAGGACGTCGTCGTCGTCGGCTCCAACAACTCGGCCTTCGACATCTGCGCCGCGCTGTGGGAGGCCGGGGCGCACCCGACGATGGTCCAGCGCTCCAGCACCCACCTCATCAAGAGCGAGACGCTGATGGACCTCGGTCTCGGCGACCTCTACTCCGAGCGGGCCCTGGCCAACGGGGTGACCACCGAACGGGCCGACCTCGTCTTCGCGTCGCTGCCCTACCGGATCATGGCCGACGCCCTGAAGCCGGCCTACGACGAGGCCCAGGTGCGCGACAAGGAGTACTACGACGGCCTGCGGGCGGCCGGGTTCGACCTCGACTTCGGCGAGGACGGCTCGGGCCTGTTCATGAAGTACCTGCGCCGCGGCTCCGGCTACTACATCGACGTGGGCGCCGGACAGCTCGTCATCGACGGGCGGATCCCCGTCGTCCAGGGCCAGGTCGACCACCTCACTGAGGTCGCCGTGGTGCTCACCGACGGGACGACGCTGCCCGCGGACGTCGTCGTCTACGCCACGGGATACCAGTCGATGAACGGGTTCCTCGAGACGCTCATCTCGCCGGAGGTCGCCGACCGCGTCGGCAAGGTGTGGGGTTTCGGCTCGGGCACGACCAAGGATCCGGGGCCGTGGGAGGGCGAGCTGCGCAACATGTGGAAGCCCACCAACGTCCCGAACCTGTGGATCCACGGCGGCAACCTGCACCAGTCGCGGCACTACTCCCAGTTCCTCGCCCTGCAGCTCAAGGCGCGGTACGAGGGCCTCGACACTCCCGTCTACGGCCTGCAGGAGTCGCACCACCGGCGATAGGTCCCGCTGCCTCCCAGGTCTGTCGGTGCGGGCTGCCACTGTTCCGGCATGGAGATCCTGTACGCGCTCGGTGGGCTCATCGTCGGTCTGCTGCTCACCTGGTTCGTGCTGCGGGCCCGGTATGCCGTTCTGCTCGCCTCGGCCGGCACCGAGCGCGACCTGTTGCGTGAGCGCGTCATCGACCTCGAGGCCACGCTCAGTGAGGACTCCGAGACCGCGCAGATGATCGCGCCGCTGCGTCTCAGCCTCGACCGCGTGGAGCGCCAGGTGCACGACCTCGAGCGTGAGCGGGTGGCGCAGTTCAGCGCGGTGGCTGCCGAGATGGCGCGAGTCAGCCGCACGACGACCGAGCTCGGCGCCCAGACCGCCTCGCTCGCCGGGTCGCTCAACGCGTCGTCGGTGCGCGGCTCCTGGGGCGAGGTGCAGCTGCGCCGGGTGTTGGAGCACGCCGGCATGCTGGCGCACTGCGACTTCGAGGTGCAGGTGACGGCGGTCTCCGGTGACGTCCGGGTGGTGCGCCCCGACGTCGTCGTGCGGCTGCCGGGCGCCAAGTCCTTGGTCATCGACGCCAAGGCACCGATGACGGGGTTCCTCGCCGCCCAGGCCGACGGGCTCGACGCCGACCGGCGGGCCGCAGCACTGTCGGCCCACGCCAAGGCCCTCCGCGGCCACGTCGACGCGCTGGCCGCCAAGGCCTACTGGACGGCCTTCGCCACGACGCCGGAGATGGTCGTCTGCTTCGTGCCCGGAGACGCCATCCTCACCGCCGCGCTGGCGCAGGAACCCGACCTGCACGAGTACGCGATGGCCCGCCGCGTCGTGCTCGCCTCACCGGCCACGCTGCTCGCCCTGCTGCGCACCGTCGCCTTCACCTGGCGCCAGGACGCCCTCGCCGACAACGCCCGCGAGCTGCTGACCGTGGGCCGCGAGCTCCACGACCGGCTCGGCAGCCTCGGCAGCCACGTCCGCACGATGGGGTCGGCCCTGCGGCGTTCGGTCGAGGCCTACAACGGGCTCGTGGGCTCGCTCGAGAGCCGGGTGCTGCCGACGGCCCGTCGGCTGCACGAGCTCGGCGTCGTCGAGCGTCCGCTGCCGGTGCTGCAGCCCCTACAGGCGACGCTGCGGCCACTGACCGACGCGGACTTCGCGGCACTGGGAGACGACACCCGGCGCCCGGAGCTGGACCTCGACCGAGACGACGGAGACGGCCGAGACGAGGCCGACCGCAGCGCCTGACCGGTCGAGCGGGTCAGCGCACTGCGCCGGAACCCGTCGCAGCAGGATCGTGGCGGAGGCTGCCGGGCTCCTGGCCCGAGCGGGCCTTGAGGTCGCGGCGCAGCTCGTTGGGCAGCGAGAAGAGCAGCGACTCCTCGGCGGCGACGACGGGCCGCACGTCCACGAAGCCGGCGGCGGCCAGCCGCTCGAGCACGTCGCGCACGAGGATCTCCGGCACGCTCGCTCCCGACGTCACGCCCACGGTCGACACTCCGTCGAGCCAGCCGGCGTCGATCTCGTCGGCGTAGTCGACGAGATGACCCGCCGCCGCCCCGTGCTCGAGCGCCACCTCGACGAGGCGGACCGAGTTGGAGGAGTTGCGCGAACCGACGACGATGACGAGGTCGCACTCCGGGGCCATCTCCTTGACGGCCAGCTGCCGGTTCTGGGTGGCGTAGCAGATGTCGTCGCTGGGCGGGTCCTGCAGCTGCGGGAACCGCTGGCGCAGCAGCCGCACCGTCTCCATCGTCTCGTCGACGGAGAGCGTCGTCTGGGAGAGCCACACGACCTTGTCGGGGTCGCGCACCTCGATGCCGCCGACCGCGTCGGGCCCGTCCACGAGCGTGATGTGCTCGGGGGCCTCGCCGGCCGTGCCGACGACCTCCTCGTGGCCCTCGTGGCCGATGAGGAGGATGTCGAAGTCGTCGGCCGCGAACCGCACCGCTTCGCGGTGCACCTTGGTGACGAGCGGGCAGGTCGCGTCGATCGCCTTGAGGCTGCGGGCCTTGGCCTCCTCGTGCACGACGGGAGCCACGCCGTGGGCGCTGAACACCACGGTCGCCCCCTCGGGCACCTCGTCGGTCTCGTCCACGAACACCGCCCCCCGTTGGGCGAGGGTCGTCACGACGTGCTTGTTGTGGACGATCTCCTTGCGTACGTAGACCGGCGCGCCGTAGAGCTCGAGGGCCTTCTCGACCGTGACGACGGCCCGGTCGACGCCGGCGCAGTAGCCGCGCGGGGCGGCCAGCAGGACCCGCTTCGACGAGGTGGTGACGGGTCCGGACATGGACGCCATGCTACGTGCGGCGAGGGTCCGGCCCGGTCGCACCCGGCCCCCAGTCGCACTTGTCGCGCATACGCCATGTATGCGGTTCCGCAGTTTCTGCGGTACAGTCGACTCGTGCCCACCCCCCACGACCCGCGCTACGACGCCGTCCGCGCCGCGGTGGAGACGGCCGCCGAGACCGAGGAGCCGGCCGAGGTGCTGCCCCAGCTGCGGGCCGCGGCCGACCTGCTCACCGAGCTCATCGACGACACCATGGCGCGGGCGCTCGTCACCGGCCGGTCGAGCCTGCGCGCCGTCGGCGCCGGGGTAGGCCTGTCGGAGAACGCCGTGGGACCGCGGCTGGCCCGCACGGCACGGCTGGCCCCCTACGCCAACGACAACGGCCGGGTGACCGCGGCCGGCGTCGAACGGGCCCGCTACGACCACGAGACCGGGCGCACTCCGGAGCCCGGCCCCGATCCCACCGCCCAGGACCCGCGACCACCGATGCGGTTCCGCCCGAGGAGGACGCCATGACCCGATCCGACCTGACCCAGATCTACGTCCTGCTCGACCGCAGCGGCTCGATGCAGTCCATCAAGGACGACATCGTGGGCGGCTTCGACGCCTTCGTCGCCGAACAGCGCGCGGCCACCGGCGAGTGCCGGATGACCCTGGCGCGCTTCGACAACGAGTACGAGCTCGTCTTCGCCGACCTGCCGGTCGACCAGGTCGGCCCGCTGCGGCTCGACCCCCGCGGGAGCACCGCGCTCCTCGACTCGATGGGCCGCCTCGTCGTCGACGCCGGCTCCCGGCTGGCCGCCCTCCCGGAGGACCAGCGTCCCGGCACGGTCGTCGTGGCCGTGATGACCGACGGCCTCGAGAACGCCAGCCGGGAGTGGACGCACGCGTCGATCAAGGCCCTCGTCGACCAGCAGACCCGCGACTACGGCTGGCAGTTCCTCTACATGGGCGCCGACCAGGACGCCGTCGAGGTCGGCAGCGGCCTCGGCATCGACGCCGCGCACGCCATGACGTGGAGCCGCGGCAGCGCCCGGGCCGCAATGGGTGCCACGTCCGCCCTGGTCTCCGACCTCCGGCGCGCCCGAGCCACGAACCCCGCGGCGGCCATGCGCGCCTACACCGCCGCGGAGCGGCAGGACGCCGCCTCCGAGTGACCCTCCTAGGGTGAGGGCGTGACTGCTGCAGCCCCTCTGCCCGAACGGGCGGCGGACACGACGGCCGAGGCCCCGTGGCCGGTGCGGGTGCTCAGCCTCAAGATCGCCGACTACGTCGACAAGATGTCGGCGCTCTGGGTCGAGGGTCAGGTCGTCCAGGTCAACCGGCGGGCCACGACGGCCTACCTGACGCTGCGCGACCCCGACGTCGACATGTCCCTCTCCGCGAGCATCTCGGTGCACGCCATCGCGGCCATGGGCTCGCCCCTGGTCGAGGGCGCTCGCGTCGTCCTCCAGGCCAAGCCGGTGTTCTGGCCGAAGCGAGGGACGCTCACGCTCGACGCCCGACAGATCCGCCCGGTCGGGGTCGGCGACCTGTTGGCCCGCGTCGAGATCCTCAAGCAACGCCTGGCCGCCGAGGGGCTCTTCGACGCCGACCGCAAGCGGCCGCTCCCCTTCCTCCCGCGGCAGGTCGGGCTCGTCACCGGTCGCGACAGCGCCGCGGAGAAGGATGTCGTCGAGAACGCCCGGCGCCGTTGGCCGTCGGTGCGCTTCGCGATCCGACAGGTCGCCGTGCAGGGGAGCAACGCCGTCACGGAGGTCACGGCCGCGCTGCGCGAGCTCGACGCCGACCGCGAGGTGGACGTCATCGTCATCGCCCGGGGCGGCGGTGCCGCCGAGGAGCTGCTGCCGTTCTCCAACGAGACGCTGCTGCGGGCCGTCGCCGACGCCGTCACCCCCGTCGTCAGCGCCGTCGGGCACGACGTCGACACCCCCCTCCTCGACTTCGTCGCCGACTGGCGGGCCTCCACGCCCACCGACGCCGGCAAGCGGGTCGTCCCCGACGCCCAGGCCGAGCTCGACCGCGCCCAGCAGGCCCGGCACCGCGCCGGGCGAGCCATCGCCCGTCGCCTCGACCACGAGCGCCACCTCCTCCAGGCCCTGCGCACCCGGCCCGTGATGGCCGACCCGACCGCGCTCGTCGTGCGCCATCGGGAGCAGGTCATCGCCCTGCGGGCCCGCGCCCGCGAGCGGGTGCTCACCCGCCTGCACCGCGCCGACGACGAGGTCCGCCACCTCTCCGCCCGGGTCCGCGCTCTGTCCCCCCAGTCGACCCTCGAGCGCGGGTATGCCGTCGTGCAGCACCGCGACGGTCGGGTGGTGAGCTCACAGGACGAGCTCGAGCCCGATGAGCTCCTGCGGGTCCGGGTCGCCCACGGCGACTTCGGGGTCCGCACCGTCGGCGTCCCCAACTAGGCTCGCGGCTATGGCGAAGGCCCCCGACCGCGACCGCGACCCCGCCCCCGCCCCGTCACCCGGAGCGGAGTTCCCCGACGTCGCCGACCTCTCCTACGAGGCGGCCCGCGACGAGCTGAGCACCATCGTCGCCCGGCTCGAGGGCGGCCAGGTGCCGCTCGAGGAGGGGATGCGCCTGTGGCGTCGCGGCGAGGTGCTCGCGGCCCACTGCACCTCGTGGCTCGACGGGGCCCAGCGCCAGATCAGCGAGGCTGGGCCGGCCGCAGCGCCGTGACGAAGGTCGCGAGCTCGTCCTCGGCCGCGGTGGCGGTGACGACCGTCGCGATGCCGGTGCCCGCAGCCGCGCCCGCCGGAACGTCGACGAGGCTCGTCCGCGGCTGGGCGCCGGTCGAGAGGTAGCGAGCCCACGTCCGTCCGCCCACGTCCACCCGACCGGTCGGCGTCCCCTCGCTCGCGGCCGCCTTGACCCACGCCGGGCTCGCGGTCTTCGTCTGGCGGATGGCGATGTAGCCGCCCTCCGGGGTCGACCACCCGCCCTGCCAGGTGGCGAGCCCGTCCGTGCTGGCGGCATACCGCGCGTTGGTCGGGGTCCATCCCGCGGGCAGCCCCACGGGCGCCTCAAAGGGCAGGCCTGACTGCATGACCGCGTCGGACACGACGGAGGCCGCGTCGACGGGCGGCTGGGTGATGCCGGTCGTGCGCGGCACGATGGCGACGAGACCCGCCACGATGGCGAGGATGACGAGCAGCGAGCGCACCATGTTGGAGCTCGACCCCATGGAGTAGCGGCTCGGGACCCTCGGCGGTGACGAGGGCGGTGTGACCGGACCCGGCGAGCTCATGGCTCCATGGTCGCCCCTGCCGCCCACGGGACCAAACGGCTCCCCCCTAGAGTTGCCCCGGACCCTGCGACGGAGGAGACGTTCGCGATGAGCTCGACCCCCAGCCCACCGAACGACGCGACCCCGGTACTCGTCATCGGGGAGGCTCTCGTCGACGCCGTCGAACGCAGCGGCGCTCCCGCCGTCGAGCACGTGGGCGGCAGCCCCGCCAACGTCGCCTTCGGCCTGGCCGCCCTCGGTCACGACGTCGCCCTCGCCACCTGGGTCGGCTCCGACGCCCGCGGCGTCCGGATCGCCGACCGGTGCCGTGAGATGGGCACCCGCCTCGTCGACGGCAGTGACGGCGCCGACCACACCTCGGTGGCCCGGGCCGTGCTCGACGACCAGGGCGCCGCCAGCTACGACTTCGACATCTCGTGGCAGGTGCCGCCGGTTCCGGACCTCGCGTCCTTCGGTCACGTCCACACCGGGAGCATCGCCGCCGTCCTCGAGCCCGGTGGGACCCAGGTGCTCGACATCGTGGAGCGGGCCGGCCGCACCGCGACGGTGTCCTACGACCCGAACGCCCGGCCCAGTCTCATGGGCTCGCCCGACGACGTGCGGCCGCGCATCGAGGCCCTCATCGCGCTGGCCGACGTGGTCAAGGCCAGCGACGAGGACATCGCGTGGCTCTACCCCGACCGCTACGTGCCCGACGTGCTGCGCCACTGGGGCTCGCTGGGGGCCTCGCTCACGGTGGTCACCCGCGGTGGCGAGGGGGCGCTCTACGCCCTGACCCACTTGGGGTCGGTCGCCACCTGCCCGGCCGCGGTGACCGAGGTGGCCGACACGGTCGGGGCCGGTGACTCGTTCATGGCCGGCCTCGTGTC
>JBDSYO010000444.1:0-4670 GCA_039925625.1 Lapillicoccus sp.
GGCGAGGCGCCCGGCACGCAGCCGCATACCGTCCTCCCCCCGCTGGTCATCACGGTCGTCACGATCCTGCTCGTGGCCGCGGGCGTCCTCCTGGCCTGGGCGCGCTACTGGCGCGACGAGGTGGCCGTGGTCGCCCCCGCCGGCAACCTCGCCACCCAGGCCGCGCGGAACGACCTCTACCAGGACCAGGTCAACGAAGGGATCCTGATGCGTCCGGGTATCCACCTCACCCGTTCGCTCGTCTACGCCGACAGCGCGGGGATAGACGGGGGGGCCACCGGCATCGCCCGGCTCATCTCCGGGGCCTCGCTCCGGCTGCGCAAGGTGCAGAACGGGTATGCGCGCTCCTACGCCCTCACCATGCTCGCCGGCGTCGTCGTCATCCTCGGCGCCCTGTGGGTGATGCAGTGATGACCAGCGTCCCCTGGCTCACCCTGCTCGGGCTCGTCCCGCTGCTGGGGGCGGTCGCGGTCTGGCTGCTCCCCGCGGGCCTCGCCGCCCGCGCCAAGCACGTCGCCCTCGGCGTCTCGCTCCTCACCCTCGTCCTCGGCATCCTCGCGACCGTCGCGTACGCCGGAGCCCCCGCCACCGGACAGTTCCGGCTCACCGAGCAGCACCAGTGGATCCCACAGTTCGGCGTCAGCTACGCGCTCGGCGTCGACGGCATCGCCCTCGCGCTGATCCTCATGTCGCTCGTGCTCACCCCGATCTGCCTGCTCGCCGCCTGGCGCGACCTCGGCGACAGCGAGACGCCCGACCCGCGGGAGAAGAGCTACTTCGCCCTCATGCTCGTCCTCGAGACGTTCATGGTGGGGGTGTTCGCTGCGACGGACGTGTTCCTCTTCTACGTCTTCTTCGAGGCGATGCTGATCCCGGTCTACTTCCTCATCGGCCAGTACGGCGGCCCCCGCCGCCAGTACGCCGCGGTGAAGTTTCTCGTCTTCTCGCTCGTCGGCGGCCTGATCATGCTGGCCGCGGTCATCGGGCTCTACACCCAGGGCCCGGGCGGCTCCGACGGCTTCCTCGTCACCAAGCTCACCGGTCTCGTGCTCGACCCGACGACGGGCCGGTTGCTGTTCCTCGGTTTCTTCTTCGCCTTCATGGTCAAGGCACCGATGGTGCCGGTGCACACCTGGCTGCCGGACGCGGCCACCGAGGCGCGGCCCGCGACGGCCGTGCTGCTCGTCGGCGTGCTCGACAAGGTCGGCACCTACGGGATGATCCGGTTCTGCCTGCAGCTGTTCCCGGAGGCCTCGCAGTGGGCCACCCCGGTCGTCATCACGCTCGCGGTGGTCTCGGTGCTCTACGGCGCCCTGCTCGCGATCGGCCAGACCGACATCATGCGGCTCATCGCCTACACCTCGATCAGCCACTTCGGCTTCATCGTGCTGGGGATCTTCGCCATGACGTCCACCGGGTTCGCCGGGTCGACGCTCTACATGGTCAACCACGGCTTCACCACGGCCGCCCTGTTCCTCATCGCCGCGATGATGGTCAGCCGGCGCGGGAGCAAGCGGATCGCCGACTTCGGGGGCTGGCAGCGGGTCACCCCCCTGCTCGCCGGGTCCTTCCTCGTGGCGGGGCTGTCCGGGCTCGCCCTGCCCGGTCTGGGGGCGTTCGTCGCCGAGTTCCTCACCCTGGTGGGCACCTTCCAGCGCTACCCGGTGGCCGCGGTCATCGCCACCGTCGGCATCATCCTCGCCGCCCTCTACATCCTGCTCACGTACAAGCGGATGGCGACCGGACCGGCCCCCGAGACCGCCGCCGGCACGCTGGACCTCGGTGGCCGTGAGAAGTGGGTCATCGGGCCACTCATCGCCCTGTTCCTCGTCCTCGGGTTCTACCCCAAGCCCGCCCTCGACCTCATCAACCCGGCGGTCTCGACGACGCTGCGGCACATGGGCGTCAGCGACCCCGCACCGGTCGCCCCGGTGAGCGCCCCTGCGAGCACCCCCCAAGGCGGCACCAAGTGAGCACGCTCGGCACGCTCGTCACCGCCGACTTCACCTCGGCCACGATTAACTACGCAGCCATCCTGCCCATGCTCGTCGTCTTCGGGTTCGCCCTGGTCGGCACGCTCGTGGAGGCGTTCGTCCCGCGGGGCTCCCGTTACCGCGTCCAGGTCGTGGTGACGCTCGTCGGTCTCGTCGTCGCGTTCCTCGCCGTCGTGCTCGTCGCGGTCAACAACCAGACCGCCACGGCCGGGTTGTTCGCCACCGGGGCCAGCGGTGCGGGGGGCAGCATCAAGGGCTCCGTCGTCATCGACGGGCCGGGGCTGTTCCTCCAGGGCGCCGTCCTCGTGCTGTCGCTCATGGGCGTGCTCACGATGGCCGAGCGGATGGGCGGCGTCGGGTCCGACGCCTTCACCCCGATGGGGTCCTCCACGCCGGGTTCGGCGCAGGAGGCGCTCGCCGTGCGCGCCGGTGTCGCCACCTCCGAGGTGTTCCCCCTCACTCTCTTCGCCGTCGGCGGGATGATGCTCTTCCCGACGGCCGGTGACCTGCTGACGATGTTCGTCGCCCTCGAGGTCCTGTCGCTGCCGCTCTACATCCTCACGGGGCTGGCCCGGCGCCGCCGGCTGCTTTCGCAGGAGGCCTCGCTCAAGTACTTCCTCCTCGGCGCCTTCTCCTCCGCGTTCTTCCTCTTCGGTGTCGCCCTGCTCTTCGGCTACTCCGGGTCGGTCTACCTGTCCGACATCGCCGACGCCATCACCGCCGGCGGCTCGCAGCTCAACGGGCTGCTCGTCCCCGGAGTCCTGCTCGTCGCCATCGGCCTGCTGTTCAAGATCGGCGCGGCGCCGTTCCACGCGTGGGTGCCCGACGCGTACCAGGGCGCTCCGACGCCCGTCACGGGGTGGATGGCGGCCGCGACCAAGCTCGCCGCCTTCGGGGCGATCCTGCGGTTCGTCTACGTGGGCATCGCGCAGGACCGGTGGGACTGGGCCCCGGCGGTCACGGCAGTGGCGATCCTCACCATGGTCGTCGGCGCAGTGCTGTCGGTGACGCAGACGGACATCAAGCGGATGCTGGCGTACTCATCCATCGCGCACGCCGGGTTCATCCTCGTCGGCGTCCTCGCCTTCGACCGCACCGGCGTCAGCGGGGTGATGTTCTACCTGGTCTGCTACGGGCTGATGACCATCGCCGCGTTCGGCATCGTCGGCCTGGTCCGCGACACGACCAACGGGTCGGAGGCCACCCTGCTCACCCAGTGGGCGGGCCTCGGCCGGCGGCATCCGCTCACCGCCGCGCTCTTCGCCTTCCTCCTGCTCGCGTTCGCAGGCATCCCGCTGACCTCGGGCTTCACCGCGAAGTTCGCCGTCTTCGAGCCGGCTCTGCGCTCGGGTGGGGCCGGCACGCTCATGGTCGTCGTCGGACTGCTGTGCAGCGCGATCACAGTGTTCGTCTACGTGCGGGTCATCGTCCTCATGTACTTCAACGACCCGCAGGACGACACGGTCGGCGTGGTCACGCCGTCGGCTCTCACGCAGACGGCGATCGGCTTCGGCACCCTGCTCACCCTGGTGCTCGGTGTTGCGCCCTCCTCGTTGCTCCTGCTGGCCGGGAACGCGTCGCAGTTCATCCGCTGACCGGTGACCACGGACACGTGGCCGACCGGCGGGCCAACGGTCCATTTGCTGGGATGATCGTGGGATGAGCAGCGCACCACCCGTCCTCGCGATCCCGGGCGCCAGCCGGGACCTCACCACGCGCCTGCAGCGCGACCTGGGCCGCGTCGACGACCTCATCCTCGCCACGGTCGACCACGAGGACCCACTCATCGCCGAGGCGTCCGGCCACCTGGTCGAGGCGGGTGGCAAGCGGTTCCGCCCGCTGCTGACCCTGCTCGCCTCCGAGCTCGGCGACGGCGCCAGCGACCAGGTCGTGGCGGCCGGGGCGGGGGTGGAGCTGATCCACCTCGCCTCGCTCTACCACGACGACGTCATGGACGAGGCCGAGGTGCGCCGGGGGGTGCCGAGCGTCAACGCCAAGTACGACAACAGCACCGCCATCCTCGTCGGCGACCTGCTGTTCGGCCGGGCCTCCGAGCTCATCGCGGGCCTCGGCGCCGAGGCCGTGCTCATCCAGGCGCAGACCTTCGTGCGCCTCTGCTCCGGCCAGATCCGCGACGACCGGCCCTGCCCGCCGGGGGAGGACCCGATCGCGTACTACCTCGGTGTCCTCGAGGACAAGACGGGCGCGCTCATCGCCACGGCGGCGCGCTACGGCGCGATGTTCGGCGGCTGCGGGCCCGACGTCGTCGTGCTGATGACGGTCTACGGCCAACGGCTCGGCATGGCGTTCCAGCTCGCCGACGACCTCATCGACATCGCCTCGGACGCCACGGAGACGGGCAAGACCCCAGGCACGGACCTGCGCGAGGGCGTCGACACGCTGGCCGTCCTCTACGCCAAGGCTGGCCGTGACCCCCAGGACGCCCGGCTGCGCGAGCTGCTGGCCGGAGACCTACGCGACGACGCCCGGCATGCCGAGACCCTCGCCCTGCTGCGCGCCAACCCGGCGCTCGAGCGGGCCCGGGAGACCACGCGCCAGGTGGGCCGTGACGCGGTCGAGCTGCTGGCGCCTCTGCCGGACTCCGACGCCAAGGCCGCGCTCACGGCGCTGGTCACCTCGGTCGTCGACCGTGTCGGCTGACTCTCCCCTCTGGAC
>JBDSYO010000445.1:0-2885 GCA_039925625.1 Lapillicoccus sp.
TGCGTGACCTCGCCGCGCTGGCCCGTGACCCGCGGATGGCGCGGCACCACCGGTACCACGCCGTGCGGGCTCACCTGCTCGAGCAGGCGGGCCGGGAGGTCGAGGCCCACGACGCGTACCGGCTCGCAGCCGACCTGGCCACGAGCGAACCGGAACACCGCTATCTGGCCGGCCGGGCCGGGAGGCTGCGGTCCGGATAGCGTCGGGCGGTGACCGGCCTCCCTGACCTCAGCGGTCCGCTCGTCCACGCGCAGCGCGCGGTAGTGGCGGAGCGGTCGGTGACGACGTTGTTCGGGCGGCGGATGGGCGGGCTGCCCTTCACCCACCTGGGCCGGGTCACCCACCCGGCGTCGCGGCGACCGACGGGGCCGTGGCACTACTGGTGGCAGGCGCACTACCTCGACGCGGTCGTCGACGCCGGGCTCCGCGCCCTGCGCTCGGGTGACGTCGAGAGGGCTCGTCGGCGGGCGGCGCGCGGCGACCGGTTGCTGGCGACGGTGCGACTGCGCAACCTCGGCCGGATCACCAACCAGTACTACGACGACATGGCCTGGCTGGCGCTCGCGGTGGGGCGGCTCGCCCTGCTGCACCAGGCGTTGGGGCGGGTGACGCCGCGGCGCCGGCTGCGGGTGGCCGAGGTCTCGCTGACCCGGCAGCTGCGGTCGGCGGTGACCCCGGAGCTGGGCGGCGGCGCCTACTGGAACACGAGCCGCGACTTCAAGAACGTGCCTGCGACGGCGCCGGTGGCACTGCACCTGGCGCGGCTGGGTCAGACGCAGGAGGCGCACCGGCTCGTCGACTGGCTGTACGAGCGGCTGGTCGGGGAGACCGGGCTGTTCCTCGACGGGATCCGGGTGGCCGGCGGCGTCGAGCGGGTCGTGCCCGACGTGTGGAGCTACAACCAGGGCACGGTGCTCGGCGCGTTGGTCACGATGGGCGACGCCGGCAGCCTGTGCCGGTCAGCCGATCTGGTGCACGCCGTCGCCGAGGGGCTATCGAGCGAGGGGGTCCTGCGAACGCACGGCGACGGGGACGGTGGGCTGTTCACCGGGATCCTCGTGCGCTACCTCGCGCTCGCGGCGGGGGAGCCCCGGCTGGCGGAGGAGACCAAGCAGCTCGCTGAGTCGATGGTGACGCGGACCGCGGAGGCGTTCTGGGCGGGGCGAGCGGGGCGGGTCGTTCGTCGGGCGGACGACGTGGTCGTCTTCTCCCCCGACCCGCTGCGCCCAGCCTCGACGGATCCCTCGGTCACCGTGGAGCTGTCGACCCAGCTGCAGGCCTGGATGACCCTGGAGGCGGCCGCCGTGTTGGCGGTGGACGGCTGACCCTCCGGTCCCGCGCGACCAGCCTGCCCGACCGGACTCAGATGTTGCCGGGATATCGGGGCAGTCAGCCCTGGGACCCGGCAGCTTCTGAGTCCGGTCGGGTCGTTGGGCCCGCTACGTACCTATTGGGTGGATGGGGCGGCGGCGTCCAGACGGTCGGCGAGCCGCTGGAGCCCGGACCGGACCATGGCACCGTAGCCGTCGTCGGCCAGCGATCCCGACGCCGCCAGCCCGGCGGCCAGCTGATCCTGGGCCTCACGCATACGGCCTTGGCGGCGGTAGCCATCGCCGAGGTTGAGGTGGAGGCTCGGGGCGAGCCCGGTGGCCTCGGGGATGCCGATCGCCTCGAGGTCGTGGGGCTGCACGTCGGCGTATGCCGCGAGCGCCCTTTCGTCCCATCTCACCTCGTCGTCGAGGTCAGGTTCGAGGTCGGCGAGGTAGTGGGCGAGGACGCACCGTGGGGCGGCATACCCGTTGTCGCCCAACGACTCCCAGCAGCGCAGCAGGTCACGACGCCCGGCCGCGCGGTCACCACCGAGCGTGGTGGTGACCGCGGCGACGATCTCAGCCCAGTCGGCTCCGGTCACCGCTCGATGGTGGCCATCTGCTCCGCGTTGTGGTGGCCCCCGGCCGGTGGGGTGAGGTCGGTGAGCCGCTGCACCTGCTCTGGCGTGAGCACGAGGGTGTCGGCGGCGACGTTCTCCTCCACCCGGCTCACCTTCTTGGTGCCGGGGATCGGTACGACGTCGTCGCCCTGGGTCAGCAACCAGGCGAGTGCGACCTGGGCCGGCGTCGCGCCGATGTCCGTGGCGAGCGCCCCCACCTCGTCGGCCAGCGCCAGGTTGCGCTCGAAGTTCTCCCCCATGAACCGGGGGTTCTTCTGCCGGAAGTCGCCGGGCTCGAAGTCCGCGGTCGACCGGATCGACCCGGTGAGGAAGCCCCGGCCGAGCGGGGAGTAGGCGACCAGGCCGATGCCGAGCTCGCGCAGCAGGGGGAGCACCTCCGGCTCCTGGTCTCGGGTCCACAGCGAGTACTCCGACTGCAGGGCGGTGATCGGATGCACCGCGTGGGCCCGGCGGATGGTGTCGAGCCAGGCCTCCGACAACCCCAGGTGGCGCACCTTGCCCTCCGCAACCAGCTCGGCCGCGGCCCCGATGGTCTCCTCGATCGGCGTCCCCGGGTCGACGCGGTGCTGGTAGAGCAGGTCGATGTGGTCCGTGCCCAGACGGCGGAGCGAACCCTCGACGGCGGCACGGACGTTGGCGGCACTGCTGTCGAGGCCGTCCCGGCCGGTGTGGGAGATCTGCCCGTACTTCGTGGCGAGGACGACCTGGTCGCGCCGGTCCTTCAGGGCCCGGCCGACGAGCTCCTCGTTGGTGTAGGGCCCGTAGACCTCGGCGGTGTCGATGAGCGTGACGCCCAGCTCGATCGCCCGGTGGATGGTGCGGATCGACTCCGCCTCGTCCTGCTGCGACGGCGAGTACGCGGTCGACATGCCCATCGTCCCGAGGCCGATCCGGCCGACCTCCAGCGTTCCCAGTCGATGCGTCTTCATCGTCA
>JBDSYO010000446.1:0-6234 GCA_039925625.1 Lapillicoccus sp.
CCCTTCGTCGTCAGTGTGGTGCGGTGCGACGGTGGCGCACTCAGGAGGCCGCGAGGCCCGCCGTCCGCGAGGCGGGACGCCGCAGGGCGTAGGCGGCCTCGCGCTCGTCCTCGGTCATGCCGCCCCAGACGCCGTAGGGCTCGCGCACCTGCAGGGCGTGGGCCCGGCACTGCACGAGCACCGGACAGCTCTCGCAGACGGCCTTGGCCGCCGCGTCGCGGTTGCGACGGGCCGGGCCGCGCTCACCCTCGGGGTGGAAGAAAACTTCGGGGTTCCCGCCGCGGCACAGGCCCTGGATCTGCCAGTCCCACAGGTCGGCCACCGGTCCCGGTAGCCGGGAGATCTCTGCCATGTGTGCTCCGTT
The DNA here is from genome assembly GCA_039925625.1 of Lapillicoccus sp. GTDB lineage: Bacteria > Actinomycetota > Actinomycetes > Actinomycetales > Dermatophilaceae > Lapillicoccus. The sequence continues at coordinate 365 of JBDSYO010000446.1, forward strand.
GTCGTGGCTCTGGTGACGTCGTCGACGCTGTCGACGCCGTACCCGGTGGCGCGGTAGGTCGGCGTCGGACCGTCGTTCGGTGGTCCGGCCCGGCGACGTGTGCCCGAGTCGTCATGCATGTACCCCGCGCACCGGGAGTTCAGACGTCACGGATCGGTCACGGTCTCCCGGGCGGAGCTCGCTCGGGTTGCGGCAACTGAGCCCGTGCGCTCGGCACGTCCCGGTAGGGTTCGACCCGGCAAGGTCGGGTGGGTAGACCGACGATGGGCTCGACCGGGGGTGTGGTGAGCACGGCGGTGTCGTGGGCGGGCCGGAGTTCTCTGACGTCCGCGCCGCGGGAGCAGACGGCTCCGGCGGCGTCGGCGCCTTGCAGCGACCTGTCCACCCCTCGGACAGCAAAGGTAACGCCAGGCCTCCGACGGTCGATGGACGAGACGGACCCCCAGCGCAGTCTGCGGGATCTCGCCGCCCTCGCCCAGCGCGACGGCGGTGACGCGGCCGAGGCCCTCATGGGGAGGGTCCGGCAGCTGGCCGTGCGGTACGCGCGGGCCCGGCTGGGCCGATTCGGAGCCGAGGACGTCGCCCAGGACGTCGCGCAGGAGGTGTGCATGGCCGTCCACACCGGGCTGCGCACCTATGACGACCGCGGTCTGCCGTTCGAGGCATTCGTCTACTCCATCGCGGCCCACAAGACCGCCGACGCCCAGCGCCTCCTCATCCGCGGACCCGAGGCCGTCGCCGAGGTCCCAGACGTCGTCGACCACGCGGCCGGGCCCGAGGCTGCGGCCGTCGTCCGCGACGAGGCGGCCCGGGCGATGGCCCTGATCCGTACGCTCCCGCAGCAGCAGCAGGAGATCCTCACCCTTCGTGTCGCGGTGGGGATGTCGACGGAGGAGACCGCAGCCGCGCTGGGGATGACGACCGGAGCCATCCGGGTCGCCCAGCACCGCGCGCTCACCAAGCTCCGGGTGCTGCTCGCCGCGGCCGAGGAGGTGGCGTCGTGAAGCCCACCCCGCTCCGCCAGGTGCTCGACGACGACCTGCTCCTCGACCGGGTCGGTGCTCGCCTCGACACCGACGACGAGCTCGGCTCCCTCCTGCTGTCGTTGGCCCACCACGTGGACGCGCCCATCAGCCGGCCCTCCGGGCGCGCCCGTCGGCGCCGCAACCACCGAGCGCTCACCGTGCTCGCCGCCCTCGGTATCGCCGTGTCCGGCGCCACCGTCGCTGCGGCGATCGAGTCCGCACCTGACGCGCCGGCCACAGCCGGGGGCTCGGCGCATACCCGGTTCCTGCCCCAGGCGCTCCAGGCGCTGGGCCTGCCCTTCGCCGGCCCGGGTCTGGCCCAGGGGCGGCTGCTCCTCCCGCCGGTGTCGGGCTCGTACGGACCGTTCGGGCCGTTCACCCTGACCACCACCGGGTTGCCTGCGTCGCTCCTGCTCGACCCTCTGGGCTCGGCTACGCCGACGGGCGGGTATGCCGCGGAAGGCGAGCAGCCGGGCAGCGGGTCGTCGGCGGCCTCGGGCCCCTCGACGACCTCCTCCGGGGGCCGGGCCCTCGGGTCCCCCGCGAAGAGCACCACCTCCACCGCCGAGGCTGACGACGGTGAGCGGGAGGCATCGGGCGCCCCCCAGAACGGCGCGACGAAGACGCCGGACGACAAGGGCCAGGGCGGCGGGTCGACGCCCGAGGCCGCTGGTCCGACGCATACGCCGACGAGCAGCCCGACCTCGGCGCCGACGGGGGGCAACGCGTTCGCCGGCACTGGCAACGCCGGCCAGGCGGGGAGCCACGCGGCCACACCGGCGACGCCGGGCTCATCGGGCACGCCCGCAGGCCCGGCGACCCCGGCCCGGCGCTCCACGACGACCCCTCCCGCGGTGCCCGCTCCGACGAACCCTCCCGCGGTGCCCACTCCGGCGGCCACCACGGCCGCGTCGGCGACCCCCACCGGGCCGTAGAATCGGGGGATGAACACCGGTTCGACCGCCGCGTCCGACGAGATCCCGTTGGTGGCGCCGCTGGGCCTGACCTACGACGACGTCCTGCTGCTGCCGGGTGAGACCGACGTCATCCCCAGCGAGGTCGACACGACGACCCGGCTGACCCGCGAGATCACCCTGAGGGTGCCGCTGGTCTCGAGCGCCATGGACACCGTGACCGAGTCGCGGATGGCCATCGCCATGGCCCGGCAGGGCGGCATCGGGGTGCTGCACCGCAACCTCGCCATCGAGGACCAGGCCTACCAGGTCGACCTCGTCAAGCGGACGCAGACGGGGATGATCTCGAACCCGGTGACGATCGGGGCCGACGCCACGCTCGAGGACCTCGACGAGAAGTGCGGCCAGTACCGGGTCTCCGGCTTGCCCGTCGTCGACGCCGACAACCGGCTCCTCGGCATCATCACCAACCGCGACCTGCGCTTCACCCCGGTCGCCGAGTGGGCCACGACCAAGGTCGACGAGGTGATGACGCCGATGCCCCTCGTCACGGCGCCCGTCGGCATCAGCCGCGACGACGCGACCGCCCTGCTGCGGCAGCACAAGCGCGAGCGGCTGCCGATCGTCGACGACAGGGGCCGGCTGGCCGGGCTCATCACGGTGAAGGACTTCGTCAAGTCCGAGCAGTTCCCGCACGCCAGCAACGACGGCCACGGCCGGCTGCTCGTCGCGGCGGCGATCGGCTACTTCGGCGACGCGTGGGAGCGGGCCACCACGCTCGTCGACGCGGGGGTCGACGTGCTCGTCCCCGACGTCGCCAACGGCCACGCCCGGCTCATGCTCGAGATGATCCGCCGGCTCAAGTCCGACCCCGCGACCCGCCACGTGCAGGTGCTGGCCGGCAACATCGCCACCCGCGAGGGGGCGCAGGCGCTCATCGACGCGGGCGCCGACGGGGTCAAGGTCGGCGTCGGCCCCGGCTCGATCTGCACCACCCGCGTGGTGGCCGGCGTCGGGGTCCCCCAGGTGACCGCGATCCACGAGGCAGCCCGCGCCGCCCGGCCCGCCGGCGTCCCCGTCGTCGGTGACGGAGGCCTGCAGTACTCTGGCGACATCGCCAAGGCGCTGGTGGCCGGCGCCGAGACGGTGATGATCGGGTCCCTCTTCGCCGGCTGCGAGGAGTCGCCGGGGGAGCTCGTGCTCGTGGGCGGCAAGCAGTTCAAGGCTTACCGGGGCATGGGCTCCCTGGGGGCGATGGCCTCGCGGGGCAAGAAGTCGTTCTCCCGCGACCGCTACTTCCAGGCCGACGTCACCAGCGACGACAAGATCGTGCCCGAGGGCATCGAGGGCCAGGTCGCCTACCGCGGCCCGGTGTCGGCGGTCGCCCACCAGCTCATCGGTGGCCTGCACCAGTCGATGTTCTACGTCGGCGCCCGCACCATCCCCGAGCTGCGCGAGCGCGGCCGGTTCGTGCGCATCACGGCCGCCGGGCTCAAGGAGAGCCATCCCCACGACATCCAGTCGATCGTCGAGGCCCCGAACTACAGCGCGCGCTGACCCGGTGCCGACCGAGTGCTGACGGCACAGGCGCTCAGCCTCTTCGCCGTCCCCGAGCTCGACCGCGAACCCCTGCGGTATGCCGCGGAGCGGGCCTGCGACGACCCCCGGCTCGCCGGGTGGGTCGCAGAGGCGTCCGAGACCGTCCGCGCCGCCGTCGGACGTCCCTCGCCACCTCCCGCACTCCCGGTCCGGTCGGGACTGACATTGACTCCGGGCCACGCGGAGCCGGCCGACGGTCGCGACCCCGCGGCATACCTCCCGGTCCTCGCTTTCGCCGACGCCCTGTCCGTCACGCTGGCGTGGGCGCAGGACCGTGGCGTCCCGCCGTCGGTGGTGGCCGCGACCCTGGCCGACGTGGGCCGGATGCTGACGCGCAACCGGCAGTGGGAGGGGCGGCCGGGCCTGGGGGACGAGCTCGCCGGGTGGCTGACGCGGCACCTAATCGGGTCGATCCTGCAGGTGGGCCGGCTGCAGCACGAGCGCGCCGACGCGGGGCCCCGCACCGGGGTGTGGCTGCGTGAGGACGGCGCCGGATACGTCCCCGGCGACCTGTGCGTCAACCTCCACATTCCCGAGACCGGCCCGCTACGCCCGGACGCCGTGCGGGAGTCGCTGCGCGCCGGACGGACGCTGCTGCGCCGGCGCTTCCCCCAGGAGCGGCTGAGGGTGCGGTTCTGCGTGTCGTGGCTGCTCGACCCCCAGCTGGCGGAGTACCTGCCCGAGGGGTCCAACATCCGCGCGTTCCAGGGGCTGTTCCGCGTCGGTCCGGCCAAGGACGACGACGGCGACGTCTCGGTGCGCAAGTTCGTCTTCGGCGACACGCAGGCCCCGGTCGACGAGCTGCCCCAGCGCACCGCTCTGGAACGGGCGGCGGTCGCCCACTGGCGGGCCGGACGCCACTGGCGCGTGCACGTCGGCCGGATCGACGAGACGCGGGTCTGACGCGTGACCTAGGAGGGTTGTGGCCCTGTGCGGGGCCACAACCCTCCTGCGTCGTCAGTCGGCGCGTGTCGTCATGCTGCCGAGCACCCGGTCGACGGCGATCTCCACCACCACGCGCAGGGGGTTGGGGCGCGGGGTCCGGTAGCGGGCGGCATACCGGGCCTCGGCGTCGGCGACGGCGGCGGGGTCGTCGAGGACCCGGGCCGGACCCTCCAGCGTGAGCCACCACCTACCGTCGACCTGGCAGACCGCGGCCCGGCTGCCAGCGGCGACATGGCGCACCTTGCGGCTGGGACGGCTGGTGATGATGCGGGCGACCCGCTGCTCGGGGTCCCAGGTGAACCCGACGGGGACGACGTGCGGGGTGCCGTCGGCGCGCAGGGTGGTGAGGGTCGCCAGGTGGCGCACCCGCAGGAACTCCAGGGCGGCGGGGGAGAGGTCGGCGGGGTCGAGGGCCACGGGGAGCAGTCTCTCCCGACGTCCCGCAGGCGAGGACGCGTGGGTGGGTAGCCTGGTCACGGAGGTGCGCCGATGCTCGTCGACGTCGTCAGTGAGGTCGTCATCGACCGACCGGTGGACGTCGTGTCGGCGTATGCCGGTGACCCCGGGAACGCCCCCGCCTGGTACGCCAACATCGCCTCCGTCGACTGGGAGACGCCGCCGCCCCTGGCCCTCGGCTCGAGGCTGGCCTTCGTGGCGCACTTCCTCGGGCGACGGCTCGCGTACACGTACGAGGTCGTCGTGCTGTCTGACCGCCGACTCGTCATGCGGACCGCCCAGGGCCCGTTCCCCATGGAGACGACGTACGCGTGGGAGCAGGTGGGTGACGGCCGCACCCGCATGTCGCTGCGCAACCGGGGGGAGCCGTCGGGGTTCTCCCGCGTGGCGGCGCCCATGATGACCCGCGCGATGAGCCGGGCGAACGCCAAGGACCTCGCCCGGCTCAAGGCGCTGCTCGAGAGCGGCACGACCGCGCCCCGATAGGCTCTCGCGGTGCTCGCAACCGGCGTTCTCAGACTCCTCAAGCCCACCGACCGATGACCGAGATCGAGATCGGGCGGGGCAAGCGCGGTCGCCGCGCCTACTCCTTCGACGACATCGCGGTGGTGCCCTCGCGACGGACGCGTGACCCGGAGGAGGTCTCGGTCTCGTGGCAGATCGACGCCTACCACTTCACCATCCCCGTCATCGCAGCTCCCATGGACTCGGTGATGTCGCCGCCTAGCGCCATCGCCCTCGGCCGGCTCGGCGGCCTGCCGGTGCTCGACCTCGAGGGGCTGTGGACCCGGTACGAGGACCCCGCGCCGCTCCTGGCCGAGATCGCCACACTCGACCCGGCGCGGGCCACGCAGCGCATGCAGGAGATCTACACCGAGCCGATCAGGGCCGAGCTGATCACCGAGCGGATCCGCCAGGTGCGCGACGCGGG
>JBDSYO010000447.1:0-4109 GCA_039925625.1 Lapillicoccus sp.
CACCGGGACCGGGCATAGGTGGCGGTTCACGTACCACAACGGGCCAACCGCCGAAGTTTTCGGTGACGGGGCGAGCCCGTCTGCTCTGGAGCAGCAACTTCAGTCTGTGGTGATACGGCGCCGGCGACCGGGCGGGTTGGTGCAACACGCCCGGTGAGGGTCCAATCGTGACCGAACGGCCGACCGGGGGGTCGCCCAGGTGCTACGAATCCTGCATGGACGACCTCACCTGCCACCTCGTCGAGACCCCCCGGCTGACGATGAACGTCTGGACGGGCGGGCCGGAGGACGGCACGCCCGTGCTGCTCGTCCACGGCAACATCACCACGGGCGGCTACTGGCGCTACGTCGCGCACCACCTGCCCCCGGGCGTACGCGTCATCGCCCCCGACATGCGCGGGTTCGGCCGTACCGAGGCCAAGCCCATCGACGCGACGCGTGGCCTCGGGGACATGGCGGACGACGTCCGCGGCCTGCTCGAGGTGCTAGGCCTCGCCGGCACCGGCACCCTCGTCGCGGCCGGGTGGTCCATGGGCGGCGGCGTCCTCCAGCAGTACGTGCTCGACCACCCCGGCGACCTCGGCGCCGTCGTGCTCGTGGCGCCGGTGAGCCCCTATGGCTTCGGGGGCACGGTCGACGCCGACGGCACCGCGGCCTACGACGACCACGCCGGCAGTGGGGGCGGTACGGCGTCGCCGGTCTTCGTGCAGCAGGTCAAGGACGGGGACCGCAGCGACACCCCCGGCCGCCCGCGCGACGTCCTGCGGACGTACTTCGGGGCGCGCGGGAACGCCGACCAGGTCGACGAGGACTTCCTGCTCGACGAGTCCCTGCTCACGGTGGTGGGCGACGACTTCTACCCGGGGTCGACGCGGACGTCCGAGAACTGGCCCGGTGTGGCGCCAGGTGACACGGGGGTGCTCAACGCCATGGCGGCCGGGTTCTTCGACGCGAGTGGGCTGCCGGCCGTCGAGCCGAAACCGGCCATCACCTGGGTGCGGGCCATGCAGGACCAGGTCATCTCCGACACGTCCGGCTTCGACCTCGCGCTGCTCGGCCAGCTCGGCGCGGTGCCCGGCTGGCCCGGCGCCGACGTCATGCCGCCCCAGCCGATGCACCAGCAGATCCAGCGCGTGCTCGACCGGTATGCCGCCAACGGCGGGTCGGTGCGGGTGGTCACTCTCGACGACGTCGCCCACGGGGTGCCGCTCGAGGCCCCCCAGGCCGTGGCGGACGCCATCGCGGCCCACCTTCACGACCCGAGCTGAACCACGTCCCGGTCGATCGGGAGCTCGTTGGTGCGCTTCGAGGGCGACGCGGCGGGGGCGAAGGGGAGCACGCCGGTGGGCTCGAGGCCCATGTTGTCGTCCCACAGCCGCTTGGTGACCCGGCCGAGCAGGGTGAAGGAGTCGAAGACCCAGGGCTTGCTGTCGGCCGGGAAGTAGGTCGGCGTCGTGAGGATCTGGAAGTGCAGGTGCGGGGTCGTCGAGTTGCCGCTCGTGCCGATGAGCCCGATCTGCTGGCCCCGGGTGACCTTGTCGCCCACCCGCACCGCGACGGACCCGGGGTCCATGTGCCCGTAGAGCACGTAGACGCCGTCGGCGACCTTGACGATGACGTGGTTGCCGACGGTGCCGGTGATGGCCGGCGGGGTGGGCGGCTTGGGCAGGTCGGGGTTGTTGGGCAGGCCGTCCAGGGCGGCGACGACGGTGCCGGCCGAGGCCGCCAGGATGGGCTGCCGGTAGGCGAGGAAGCTCTCGAGCTTGGCCGGGTCGCCGACCCAGGACCGGTGTTGGTCGTCGAGCTTGTAGAAGTCGATGGCGTAGCGCTGGGGGACGAGAAGGGTGCCGTTGACGGGGGCCAGGCCCCGCCGGTGGTGCGTTTCCTCGGCGCAGCAGCCCTCGCTCATGTACCACGTGCCTGCCGCGACGGGGCTGCCGAGCACCACGGGTCCGTCGGTGGCCGTGGCCGTGCGGCCGACGCGGAACTGGGTGGGTACGGGAGTGCCGTCCGGCCGCAGCAGGGCGCCGCTCACGACGTGCTCGATCGTGGCGGGCACCGCCGAGCGCTGCGGGAAGACGACGTCGACCCACGCGATGTTGGTGCTCGACGGCGGGATGGTCACGGAGGTGCTGCCCGGTCCGGGAGACGTCGTGCCCTCCGCCTCGGTGCCACCGCCAAGCGGGGTGAGGTCGACCCGGCCGGTGGCACCGGGCACGAGGGCCGAGGTGGCGGCGTCGTGCAGCTCGAGACTGTCCACGCGTAGGGGCAGCGGTGAGGCGTTGGTGATGGTCAGCTCGTAGGTCAGATGCACCTTGCCGTCACTCATCTCGACGGGCGAGGGGGTCGTCAGGTAGCCGACCGAGATGGCGGTGAACCCCGTGGTGCTGTCGATCCCGCCCTTGAAGCCCCCCGAGGCGCCGGACGAGCCCGCCGTGCCCCCGGCCGACGGGCTGCCCGTGGACGGCCCCGGACCGCTGCTCGTCTCGGTGCAGGCGGCGCAGGCCAGGGCGACCAGCACGGCCGACGTGACCAGCCCGGCACGCACGCGGTAGCCATCCATGGCGCCACGGTATGGGAGCCGCGGGCCCTGGGGGGATGGACTCAGGTCCACTCCAACGGGGGACAGCCCTAGCATGGCGCAGGTGCCTGACACCCACACCACGTCAGGGCTGGCGCTGACCGGCCGCTCCTTCCTGCGTGAGCTCGACTTCACCCCCTCGGAGTGGCGCTCGCTCGTCGACCTCACCCTGGAGCTGAAGGCGGCGCGTCGCGAGGGCCGCGAGGTCCCGCGCCTGACCGGGCGCACCATCGCCCTGGTCTTCGAGAAGACCTCGACCCGCACTCGCTGCGCCTTCGAGGTGGCCGCCTACCACCAGGGCGCCCACGTCACCGTGCTCGACCCGTCGACGAGCCAGATCGGCCACAAGGAGTCGGTGGCTGACACTGCCCGGGTGCTCGGCCGGTTCTTCGACGGCATCGAGTACCGCGGCGCCGCCCAGGAGACGGTGGAGACCCTCGCCCGGTATGCCGGGGTGCCGGTCTGGAACGGCCTCACCGACGAGTGGCACCCCACCCAGTCCCTGTGCGACGCGGTGACGATGCTGGAGCACGTCACCAAGCCCACTGGCGAGATCGCCTTCGCCTACGTGGGCGACGCCCGCTTCAACATGGGCAGCTCGCTGCTCGTGCTCGGCGCACTCATGGGGATGGACGTGCGCGTCGTCGCCCCGGCGTCACTGCAACCGGCGGCGGAGGTCGTCGGGGCGGCACGCGCCGTCGCGGCCGAGACGGGCGCGCGGGTGACGGTGACCGACGACGTGGCGACCGGGGTCGCGGGCGTCGACTTCGTGCATACGGACGTCTGGGTGTCGATGGGAGAGCCCAAGCAGGTGTGGGCGGAGCGCGTGGCGCTCCTCTTGCCCTACCAGGTGAACGCCGCGCTGCTCGCCGCGACCGGGAACCCGGACGTCCGGTTCATGCACTGCCTTCCGGCCTACCACGACCTCGGCACGCGGGTCGGCCGCGACATCCACGCCGACCTCGGGCTGACCGCGCTGGAGGTCACCGACGACGTCTTCGAAGGGCCGGCGTCGATCGTCTTCGACCAGGCCGAGAACCGGATGCACAGCATCAAGGCGGTCCTGGTCGCCACCCTGGCCTGAGCGCCCGAATCGCCGGCTCAGAGCTAGTGGGGTGACTAGAGCTGCGTACCCACCAGGGCACCGATGGCGTAGGTCACGACCATGGCGAGCAGGCCGCCGCCGACGTTGCGGGCGATCTGGCGTCCGGGGGTCGTGCCGCCGAGCCGGGCGCTGAGCCACCCGGTCAGGGCCAGCGCGAGCACGACGAACAGGACGATGACCGGCACGTGCCAGGTCTGCGAGCTGATGAGGGCCGCGATGAGCGGCAGGAGGGCGCCGACGAAGAAGGCCCCCATCGAGGCGAACGCCGCGTGCCAAGGGATGGTGAGGCTGTCCGGGTCGATCTGGAGCTCGACCTCGGCGTGCGCCGCGAGCGCGTCCTTGGCGGTGAGCTGCACGGCGACCTGCTGGGCCAGCTGGGGGTCGAGGCCCCGCTGCTCGTAGAAGCCGGCGAGCTCCGCCAGC
>JBDSYO010000448.1:0-4327 GCA_039925625.1 Lapillicoccus sp.
CGAAGCAGACCAGCTCGGCCGGCGTCTCCTGGGAGAGCTTGCGGATCCGCGACTCGGCCGGGTGGATCCGCTGCGAGAGGTGCTCCCACTGCAGGCGCTCCTGCCCCACCGCCCCGCTGCGGACGACGATCTCTGCGTCGACGACGCAGCGCTCGGGCAGGAGGCGCAGCACGTCAGCGACCACCTCGGGGAAGTAGCGGGTCAGCGGCTTGCTGCCACGGCTGGCCAGCTCGACCTCGTCGCCGTCGCGGACGACGAGGCAGCGGAACCCGTCCCACTTCGGCTCGTACGCCAGCCCGCCGGGCACGCTGTCGGCCTTCGGGACCCCCTTGACCGCCTTGGCGAGCATAGGCGCGACGGGGAGGTCGATCGGCTGGTCCATCCCGCCATTCTGTACGCCCCGCTGGATCCGCCAAAGGTCCCCTTTGGCGCGTACCGCCCCGCTCGATCCGCCAAAGGTCACCTTTGGCGCGTACCGCCCGCTGTGTATGCGCCAAAGGTCACCTTTCGCGGGCTCGAAGTCCTGACTGGTCACCTTGTGCTGTCGGGACGGCCTCGATTCGACCGAAGTTGACCGCTCGACTGAAGCGTCCTGCGAAAGGTGACCTTTGGCGAGGAAGGCGGCACCCATCGGCGCCTGCCACGATATCCCCCATGCCCGCGTCCCGAGCCGACCACGCCACGGCGCGGAAGGTCATGCTCGTGGCCGGGGTGAGCGGCGCGGCCGTCGTCGGCGCGGCGGTCGGCGGGTCACTGGCCACGGCCACCTACTTCGCCCGCAAGGTGCTCACCCCCGACCAGCGCCGGCCCGACGACACCGAGATCCTCGCGGTCGGTGACGACGAGGTCACCCTGGCCGTCAGCCCTGAGACGGTCGTCCCCGGGCGCTACGGGCTGTGGCTCGACGGCGGCTCGGGTCACGCCCGGGTGGGGGAGATCCTGCGCCGCGACGACGCCGAGGGCACCGTCGTGCGCCGGATCCTGGCCCGAGACAAGGGTTCTCTTCAGCCGGGTCCCGCCCGGTGGAACCAGTACTTCTACTGGGACGACCCGCTCACGAGCCTGGGGCTGCCGTTCCGACCCGTCGCCGTCGAGGGCGAGCTGGGGCCGATGCCGGCGTGGCTGCTCGAGCCGGAGCAGCCCACCGGGCGCTGGGCCGTCCTCGTCCACGGACGCGCCGCTCGGCGGGAAGAGTGCCTCCGGGCGGTCCCCACGCTGCTGCGTCTCGGGTACACGTGCCTCGTCGTCACCTACCGCAACGACCCCACGGCTCCGCCGGCGCCCGACGGCCGCTACAACCTGGGCCTCAGCGAGTGGCGCGACGTCGAGGCGGCCCTCGAGCTCGCCCGAGCCTCGGGCGCGACCAGTGCCGTCCTGGGCGGCTGGTCGATGGGCGGCGCGGTCATCCTCCAGACTCTCAAGCAGACCTCGCTCGCCGGGTTCGTCGAGAAGGTCTTCCTCGACGCACCGGTCGTCGACTGGGGTGACGTCCTCGCCCACCACGCGCGCCTGCGCCACGTCCCGCCGCCGCTGCGCGACCTGGGCACCCTCGTCATGGGCCGGCGCGTCACCCGGCGGCTCGCCGGAGTGCACGACCCCGTCGACGTGGCGCTCACCAACTGGGTGGCGCGCGCCGCGGAGATCCGGCACCGCATCCTCATCCAGCACTCGGTCGACGACGAGTTCGTGCCGGTGGGCCCGTCCGTCGCCCTCTCCGAGGCACGCCCTGAGCTCGTCACCTGGGAGCGCTGGGACACCGCCCGGCACTGCAAGGAGTGGAACCTCGACCCCGAACGCTGGGAACGGGTGCTCAGCGACTTCCTGACGGCCTGACCCAACGACCCATCAGGGTCCCGTCCTCCTCGACGAGCACCAGCGGCCGGTATGCCGCGTCGACCCCGGCGCCGGCCGTCACCCGTGCGCCGTCACCACCGACGACCACCGGGGTGATCGACAGGCACAGCTCGTCGACGACCCCGGCGGCGACCAGGGCCCCGTGCAGCTGCGGCCCTCCCTCACAGAGCAGCTGGGTCCACCCGCGCTCACCGAGAGCGGCCACGAGGCGGCGGCCGTCGACGGTGTCGTCCCCGCACACCACCACCTGGTCGGGGCCCAGCCGCGCCCGGGCGTCGGCCAGCCCGGGCGACCCCGACGGCAGGGCCAGCAGCACGCTGCCCGAAGGCTGGTCGGCGAACGACGGCGGCATCTCGCCGCGGTTGCTCACGGCGACGACCGGCAGCGCGTCGGGGAGCCCCAGGCCGCCCCGCGTCTCCCGCCACCGCTCGTCGACGGCCAGCGCCGGATAGCCCTCGGAGCGCACGGTGCCGGCGCCGACGACGACGGCGTGGCTCAGCGCCCGCAGCAGCTCGAAGACGACGTGGTCGGCCTCGCTGTTCACCGAGCCGGACCGGCCGTCGGGTCCGGTGATCGCCCCGTCGAGGCTCGTGGCGAAGTTCGTGCGCAGCCATCCGCCGGAGGACCGGCCGGCGGCATACACCCGCGCCAGTCCGTCGGTGTCGAGCACGGACCCGGTGGGCGGCAACGCGGCGCCCGGCGCGCCGGGCAGATCCGCCATGAGCAGACGCATACCGCGAGTATGACGTGGCGGCCGGGTGCGGCGACGGGCAGGATGGCGCGATGGCCAAGACGTCGAAGCACGCGAAGAAGCCCGGTAAGAAACACGCCGATATCCCCGCCGAGAAGCCGGACAAGAAGCTCGTCGAGAAGGTGGAGGAGAGGGACCATGCCGACGCCGCCGTCGTCGAGGAGGCCCGCACCCTCGCCGACGAGCTACGCGCCGACAAGGGCTTCGTCCTTGCGGACCTCGACCCCGAGTCCACGCCCGGATTCTCGGACGGTAAGAAGGCCGGCCAGGAGGCGCTCGCCGACCACGCGTCGGAGCTCGGTGACTGGCAGGAGAAGCTGTTCGCCGAGTCCAAGGGCGGCGGGCACCGTTCGGTGCTGCTCGTCGTGCAGGGCATGGACACCTCGGGCAAGGGCGGGCTCATGCGCCACGTCGTCAGCCAGGTCGACCCCGAGGGCATCAAGGCCACGGCGTTCAAGGCGCCCACCGCCGAGGAACGCCAGCACGACTTCCTCTGGCGCATCCGCAACGCCCTCCCCAGCCCCGGCAAGATCGGGGTGTTCGACCGCTCCCACTACGAGGACGTCCTCGTCGTCCGCGTGCACGACCTCGTGCCGAGGGCCGAGTGGACCAAGCGCTACGCCCTCATCAACGCGTTCGAGCGCGAGGTGATCGCGTCGGGGACGAGGGTGGTCAAGGTGATGACTCACATCTCCAAGGACGAGCAGAAGTCGCGCCTGCGCGAGCGGCTCGAGCGCCCCGACAAGCACTACAAGTACAACCCCGGCGACATCGACGAGCGGGAGCGCTGGGACGCGTACATGGAGGCGTACCAGGCGGTCCTCGACAAGACGTCCACCAAGGGTGCGCCCTGGTACGTCGTGCCGGCGAACAAGAAGTGGTACGCCCGGTATGCCGTGCAGCACCTGCTGCTCGACGCCCTCGCCGACCTCGACCCGACCTGGCCGGAGATGGGCATCGACGTGCCGCACGAGCTGGAGCGGCTCGATGCGAGCTGACGGGAGGGCATGAGGCTCCTCCTGCGGTACGCGCGCGTCCTGCAGCCGTTCGCGCTCGCGGTCATCCTCGGCGGCGCCGTGCTCGACGGCCTCGTCGGCGTCGCCCTGCCGGTGCTCATCGGCTTCGTCGTCGGCGCCCTCCCGGCCGCGGTGTCCGGGGGAGCGTGGGCCGGGCTCGCCGTCGCCGCGGCGCTGGTGGTCGTCGTGCTCGTCCTTGACGGCCTGCTCGACGTGATGACCAGGTATGCGCAGCTGATGGTGGAGGGGGCGGTGAGCCAGGACGTCTTCGTCCGCACGGCCCAGCTGCTCGCCACACCGCCGGGGGTGCAGCATCTCGAGGACCCCGAGGTGGCGAACGGGATCCAGCGCCTGCGGCAGGCGTTCGGCGACATCCGGCTCGGAGTCGTCACCGCGGGTGACACCGTGCGCGCGGGTGTGACGCTGACCGGGTCGGCCATCGCCCTGGGGGTCGTCTACTCGTGGGGGGTCGCGGCGGTCCTGTTCGTCGCAGCCGTGGCCCTCTCTATCGCGCGGATGCAGGTGGAGAAGGGGGTCATGGACGTCTACCTCGGCGTGACCGAGGAGCAGCGTCAGTCGAAGTACGTCTTCGACCAGGCCATGGGTGACTCCGCGAAGGAGGTGCGCGTCTTCGGTCTCACGGACTGGCTGACCCAGCGCTTCGTCGACCTCGAGGACCGCGTCATGCGGCGTCACGTGCGGGCGA
>JBDSYO010000449.1:0-5089 GCA_039925625.1 Lapillicoccus sp.
GCAGGGGTCGGCTGCGGTGCGGCGGTCACGGTGCTCGTCACGGTGCTGGAACTCGGCGTCTCGGTGCGGGTGACGGTGACCGTGCCGGTGGCTTCGGTCCGCGTGCCCGCCGACGTCGAGGTCGTGGGCGAGGTCGAGACCGGGATGGTGGGGATGGTGAACGACGGGATCGTCGTGGGGATGCTGATCGTCGGCAGGCTGATCTCGCCGCCCGCGCCGCAGCCGGCCAGCCCGAACACCACCAGCGGAAGCATCAGCAGCCCCGCCGCGACCCGTTCCCCACGACCTCGTCTCACATGGGCGTTCCTACACCACCGGCTGCGCCGCTTGCGGGAGGTCACGACGCGGTCATGTCGTGGGCATGACCCCCGGTGGGCGGCGGAAGCCCGGTGCGGCGACCCGTATGCTGGGTCGCGGATGAGTCGGTCAGGCGGTCGCGTCAGCAGCTCCCGGTTTCCGGGGGAGGTTGCCGAGGAACGTCCGGGCTCCACAGGGCAAGGTGGTGGCCAACACCCACCCGGAGTGATCCGCGGGACAGTGCCACAGAGAACAGACCGCCTCCCCGACGGCTTCGGCCGGCGGGGCGGTAAGGGTGAAACGGTGGTGTAAGAGACCACCAGCGCCCCAGGTGACTGGGACGGCTCGGTAAACCCCACCTGGAGCAAGCCCAGACAGCAGGCGTTCGAGGGCGGCCCGCCCGAGCCTGCGGGTAGGGCGCTAGAGCGGGTCAGCAATGGCTCGCCGAGATGGATGACCGTCGCCGCGTCGCTGGTAACGGCGGCACGGAACAGAACCCGGCGTATCGACCGACTCGTCCACTCTCAGGCGGGAACGTGACCCGCCCGTACCGTGTCCGCCAGCCGTGAGCGCCGTCGTGGCCGTCGAGGCCGTCGTCGCCGTCCGGTGCGGACCGGCGGCGTTCCTCAGGTCACTTCATGAAGGTGATGTCGGTCCCCCCGGCGGTGCAGCGGCCCGCGGTGGCCGGCACCACCACGCACTCGGAGTCATTCGTCGACGGGGTCGTGTAGATGAAGACCTCGAACTTGGCGTTGGTCTTCTCGACCTTGTACTTCAGGTGCGCCGCGTACTGAGGCACGTGAAAGACGTTGAAGGCGTACTTCAGCTCGAAGCGTTGGCTGCCGTTGGGCGCGATCTCCGTGCCGCTCTGAGGCCTACCCTCGAAGTCGAACCCGTAGTACCCCCTCTGGCACCGGATGGTGTACGCGCCGCTCTTGCACGGCACGACGGTCACGTCCTCGAGCCGCAGCGTCGAGCTGCTCTTGTTCGTGACCACGAAGCCGCGGCTCGCGGCGTCGGCGGGTGCTGCGGTCATCAATCCAGCGGACAGGACGCAGGCGGTGGCGCCCGCCGCCGCCAGAACCCGCTTCTGAAAGCGGGCGGGGGATGTGGTGCTCTTCATGAGCTTCATCGGGAGCCTCTCAGGGCGTCGTATCGGGGGCACCTGCGTCTTGGTGGGGTGTTACGTGCGGATCGACCGCAGCGTCACCGCGTGAAGGAGATGTCCAGCCCCCCAGCCGTGCACCGGCCCGCGCTCGCCGGCACGACCTCACAGTCCGAGTTGTTGGACGAGGGGGTCGTGTAGATGAAGGCGCTGAACCTGGCGTTGGTCTTCTCGACCTTGTACTGCACCTCGGCCGCGTACTGGGTCATGTGGAAGAAGGTGAAGCGGTACTTCAGCTCGAATCGCTGGCTCTGCCCGGGCTTGAGCTCCGTCCCGCCGTGGGGCTTGCCTTCGAAGTCGAACGGGTAGTTCCCGAGCGGGCACAGGATGTAGCTGTCACAGTCCACCGGGTGGACGCTCTCGAGACGGAGCGTCAGGGTGCTGTTGTTCGTCACCACGAACCCGCGGCTCTCAGCGCTCGCCGGTGCGGCCGTCATCAGCCCAGCCGACAACGCGCAGGCCGTGGCGCCCGCGGCCGCCATCACCCGTCGCTGAACTCGCTTGGAGGAGGTGACGCTCTTCATGACCTTCATCGATGCCCCTAACCGCCGGTGTGTGGAAGATCTCTCGACGTTAGGGGCGATCCAGGGCGTCCCGCGATGGACCCAGGTCTCGTCCCGCTTCACTCGACGCCCGACGGGCTGGCCGGTCAGGCGACCGGAAACGTCTTCGCCAGCCGGGAATGCAGACGCTGGATAGCGTCCTCGGTCAGCGGGCCCGGTGCGGCGACGACGCCGGCCAGCCTCTTGGGCCAGAGGGCGGTGACACCCCGGGTCGCGAACGACCCGCCGAACAGCGGCCAGTCGGCGGCGACGAAACACAGGTACCCGCGCACCTCGACCGACTCCTCGTTGATCGCCGCACGAACCAGGTCGACCTGCTTGAGCACCCCGTCGACCAGCTTGTTGCCGTCGCGGGAGCCGACCATGAGCTTCTCAGTGCGAGGCGCGAACAAGCCGCCCTCCACCCGGAGGTGCGGTCGGCCCTTGTACTGCTTGGCGTCGACGACCAAGACCCCCGCGGGACAGAGGACGATGTGGTCGATGTTGGCTCGCGAGCGAGGTATGCGTCGGTCGTGCAGGACCTGCACGGAGGGGCTCGCCAAGCCGTCGAGCCGCCGGCCGAGCGTCTCTTCACCGTTCGCGCCCACGGCCCACGCCTTGGTGCTCTGGGGCTCATCCGACACTGCGAGCATCAGGCCGCCGAGGCGCGGGTGCTTGGTGCGGATGCGTTGCTCCCGGTTGGCACGGCGACGCTCGAACTCCCGCCGGGCGGAGGCGCCTGCGACCCCCGGCTGCGTCGGCTCGGCTTCGTCCGCGCCGGGGGGCGGACTCGGTTCGGGCTCCGCAACCACTGGATCGGCAGGGTCCACGCAGTCGACAAGGACCTGGGCGGTGGCCGGTGTGGCGCATGTGAGGCAGCTCACCGTTCTCGAAGCCCGGTCATAGAGGGCGGGTGCTCCAGCGGGGAGCTCGGCACCGCACCCACGGCACACTCCCGCATACCGCAGCCTCATCCTCTTGGCGGCCGGCGTGATCCTCTCGGCACCTGCGTCGTCATCGGGGGCGGTCACCGTGCAGACCCTAGGTCGGCGGAGGGGAACGGAGTCCGACTTCCGAGGAACAGGTCAACGGTCGGGCACCCACCTGGCCAAGGCCCTGCTGGCGGATGTGGTCCGCGACGGCGGTACGGCCGTGGTCGATGTCGACGAGACGACGGACACCCGTGTCCTGTCCTGGGGGGTATGCAAAGCCTCGGCCGGTCACAGCGGCGGTGGTAGCGGCTAGGTGGTCGTTGGAACGACACCCTCCCCGCTACCACGGCCGCTGCGACGTGACCAGGACCGTCCCTCGACGGTCACGGGGTGATGTTGACGTGGTCGATGGGTTCCAGGAGCGAGACCGTCCGGGGCAGAGCACCGATCGGTATGCCGGCCCGTGGGGCGCCACAACCACGACGCCGATCCTCCTGATGGACAATCGCCACGACCCCGCTCGCGGCACCGTCTGCCAGCCCGATGTGCCCCCCTACGGGTCATGATGCACGCCTCCCTACCGGCGGGCCGGCCACCGCGCGCTCAACAAGCGGATCCGGTGGGACCTCGGCTCGCCGACAGGTGGCGAAGTGCGGCCGTGGTTACCGGCCGGGCCGAGATGTTCTGGCCGTCACATGGGCAGGCTCAGCGCATGCGCCAGGACCATGAGCCACCGGCCGTCGCGCTGCTCGAAGACACTGGTCATCATGGTGAAGTCTTCGAAGCGGGCGTCGTTCGACATGCGCAGGACGGCGTGCTGCACCCCGGTCACGACCACGGCGGTCCCGAACGCACGGGCCTGCAGGTCGTGGCAGGCGATGGAGATCACCGCGCCGGGGAACGAGGTCATCCGCTCCACGTAGGCGGACCGTCCTCGGTCCTCCTCGCCGGGGGTCCGAAGGACGAAGTCCGCGGCCAGGACCCGCGTCCAGGCGTCAGCGTCCTTGGCCCGCATCGCTCCCCACACATCGACCCGCTGGACGTCCAGTACCTCCTGGACGGGATCGCCGCTCATCAGACACCGGTCGGAACGTCGGGTGGCCGCCTCATCAGCCCATGCTGCCTCCGTCGGCCACGGTGCTCCGCCCGTCAGGCGTACAGACCGACGCGGCAGGACTGTCGGCTCGGGTGGATGCTGTCGTCCGATCGGGGGAGGGGTGCGTCACCCGAGGTGTCACCCGAGCGGTCGACCAGGGCGGGCCGCCGGCGCTGACAGCCTTCGATTCGGGGGCATACCCCGCACCTCGTCCGCGCTACTCAGGAGACTCGTTGACCACCACACCGCGCCCCGCCACCCACTCGGGCTATCCCCTCGGCGCCGTCCGCGCGACGCGCCGGGGCGCCCGCAGCGCGGCCCGAGGTTCCCGCCTCCGCCGCGGCGCGGCCTGGGCCGGATCGGCGCTCCTGCTCGCCCTCGGCGCCGCGGCCGGCAGTTCGGACCCGACCTTCATGACGTTCGAGTCGGCCTGACCGGTCGCTGAGAAGGCGTCCCGCAGGCTGTCCGCGGAGAACCCCGGCATCACCGAGCCCCTCCGTCGGCTCGGGTTCCCATGCGCCCACCATCGAGCGGTACGACAATGGCACGTATGCGGCGAGGTGATGCTGACTCGCGCGGTGGATGCGGACAGGGGAGGACTACATGGCGCAGCGGTCGACGGCCCTGTCCGCTCCGGCCACCCCGACACCGACGTCCTGACCGTCGATGGGGGGATCGGTCGTGACCATCAACAGTGAGGCCGTCGGGTCGCCTCCTGGCGGGCGGCGGGGCACCCGGGTGCTCCGCCGCCTCGTCACGACGGGGGCCCTCGTCCTCCTGGTGGCGGCGGCCGCGGCGGCGGACGTCAGCGGCACCCGGGACTTCCCGAGGGTGCGGGTCGAGGCCCTCTGGTACGGCAAGGCGGCCGACGGCAGCATCCAGGCCGGCGTCACCCCCGTCACGGTGGCAGCCAGCTACGACGACCCGTCGACCCCGTTGCTGGTCGACACCGGAGGGCTGCGGGCCGCCGGCGCGGGTCCGATGTGGACGGCGGCGACGGCCGTGGCCGAGATCCAGGCCGTGCTCATCGCCGGGGTCGACCCCAGAGAGGTCCAGG
>JBDSYO010000450.1:0-3549 GCA_039925625.1 Lapillicoccus sp.
CAGCAGCTCGTGCAGGAGAACCACCTGCGCTGGGACAGCCTGGGCGAGTTCATGGCGCTGGCCGAGTCGTTCCGGCACCTCTCGGACTCCACGGGAAACCCGGGTGCGGCGGTCCTGGCCGAGAGCCTCGACCTGGCGACCGGGAGGCTGCTCGACGAGAACAAGTCGCCCAGCCGCCGGGTCGGAGAGATCGACAACCGCGGTAGCCACCTCTACCTCGCCCTCTACTGGGCCGAGGAGCTGGCCCGGCAGAGGACCGACCCCGAGCTCGCGGCCCGGTTCGCCCCCCTGGCCGAGCGGCTCGAGGCCGAGCTCGGTGCCATCGACGCGGAGCTGCGTGCCGTGCAGGGCCACTCGGTCGACCTCGGCGGCTACTACCGCCCCGACCCCGCCAAGACCGACCGGGTCATGCGCCCCTCCCGCCGGTTCACCGAGGCGCTGAAGCTGGTCGCCGCCCCGGAGGCGGCTCACGAGCTGGGCGTCTGAGGCCCGCGGGCTCGCGGAGCACCTAGGGTGACGCCGTGGGACTCGACGTGTCGGCACAGGTTCGCTACGCCTTCCTCCTGGCTCGGCTGAGGGAGCGTCTGGACCCTCCGGCCCGCATCCTCGAGCTCGGAGCGGCTCCCGGAGACCAGATCGCCGCGCTGGCCGACCAGGGCTACCGCACGACCGCGGTCGACATCGGCGTGGCCTCGGACGAGTGGGCGGACGGCACGCCCGGGCGGATGAAGGCGCTCTTCGAGGATCACGGCGTCGACTATGTCGAGTGGGACCTGGAGCAGGTCCCCTACCCCTTGGAGGACGCCTCGTTCGACGGGGTCGTCTTCACCGAGGTGTTCGAGCACCTGCGGGACTTCCCCGTGCGCTCGCTGGAGGAGACCGTACGGGTGCTGCGGCCCGGCGGCCTGCTGTTCTTCTCGACGCCGAACGCGGCCTACGTGCGCAACCGCGTCGACCTGCTGCTCGGCCGCACCGTCTACACGCCACTACCCGACTGGATCGCCGGGGTCCCGCACGCACGACACGCTCGCGAGTACCTGTTCTCGGAGATCGACGAAGTGATGCAGCGGGTCGGGCTCGAGGTCGTCTACCGCACCAGCCGGCACTTCCACCTCGACGGCGGCTCCGGACCCAAGCGGGTCGCGAAGCGGGCGCTCAACGAGCTGGCCCGGCGCCGACCGACGATGGGTCCGCAGATCGTCATGGTCGCCCAGCGCCCGGGGGGCTGACTCAGGCCCGACCGGCCCCGACTCGCAGGTCCACCGCGGCCAGCACCTCGCTCAGCACCGCCGCGCTCGCCTCCCAGCTGAATCGCTCCGCGTTGGTATGCCCCTGAGCCCTCAGCGCGTCGGCCAGCACGGGGTCGCCGAGCACCCGCTCCACCGCGGCGGCCACCTCGTCGGGTCGGGTGGGGTCGACCAACAGAGCCCCGAGACCGGCGACCTCGGGGAGGCTGGCCCGGTCGGAGGCGACGACCGGACAGCCGGCCCGTTGGGCCTCGACCACCGGAAGACCGAACCCCTCGTACAGGGAGGGGAAGACCAGCACCCCGGCGTGGGCGTACAGCCACGCCACCTCGGCGTCCGTCACCCGGCCGAGGCGGTGGACCGTGCCGCCCGCGGACGACGTCGGCCGGTCGTCCGTCGACCCGACGGCCTCCCCGAACACCTGCTGGCTGCCCCCGCCACCGACGACGACGACCGCGATGCCGAGGCGGGCGACGGCGGCCGCCACGGGGGCAATGTTCTTGTGAGCGGCGGCCGGCCCCACCATGAGCGCGAACGGTGCGTCCGGGACGCCGGCCGGTCGCACCGGCGCCTCTCCCTCGGCGACGTGACCGACCCCGTTGGGGACGACAACGAAGCGGGTCGGGTCGGTATGCAGCACGTCAGCCAGTTCGTCCCGGCTGAAGGCGGACACCGTGATGATCCGGGAGGCGCGACGGGCCACCGCGCGGTACATGAAGCGGTACCACGTCGCGAAGGCCCGACTGTAGGTGTGCGGCAGCCGGAAGGGGGTGGCGTCGTGCATGGTCACGACCTGGAGGCGGGCCAGGACCGGGGCCGGTCCACCGAGACTCAGCAGGAGCTCTCGCCGTGCGGCCAGCGGGAGCGCCAGCTGCTCGAAGGCCATGCCGCTGAGCCGCGACCGGCGCGTCTCGACCTGCGCGGACAGCCAGTCCGGCACGACCGCGTCGGCGGGCACGTGGAGCACGGGCCGACCCGAAAGCAGCGGGAGCAGGTGCCGGGTCATCTCCCGGGCGTACCGCTGGGTCCCCGTCAGCTCCTGCGCCAGCCACTTGCCGTTGAGCCCGAGGCGCCGGCTCACCCGGTGTAGGAGTCGAGCTGGTCCTGCGCGATGGCCTGCCCCATGGCCGTCATCTTGGCCACGTCCACCACGTCGACGTCACCGGCCGCGTTGTTGGCGAAGCCGCTGAACGGAGCGGTGATGAAGCGGACGTTGCTCCCGCGGATGTTGCGCATCGAGAGGCCGAGCTGCTGCATCTCACCGAGGTTGAGGTCCTGGTCGACAGTGAGGTTGGTTGTCGTCGCGTAGACGAGGTTGCTCAGCTGCGCCGGGTTGGTCAGGGTGTCGGAGGACAGCATCTTCAGCATGAGCGACTTGAGGAACTCCTGCTGGCGCTGTCCGCGGGAGATGTCGCCCTGGCTCAGCTGGTAGCGGGCGCGTACGAACTGCAGCGCGGTTGCGCCGTCCATGTGCATGGTCGTGCCCCCGATGAACTTGACGCTGTCCTGGCTGCTCGACTCGGCGACGTAGACGTCGACGCCCCCGACGGCGTCGGTCATCGCCTTGAACCCCTCGAAGCCGATCTTCGCGACGTGGTCGATGTGGGCGCCGGTCAGGGCCTGCAGGGTGTTGACGAGCAGCGGTGCGCCGCCGAACGCGAAGGCGGCGTTGATCTTGTTCTTGCTATAGCCCGGGATGTCGACATAGAGGTCACGGGGGAAGTGGATGAACGTGATGTTGTGCCGGTCCTCGGGCACGTGCACCATCATGATGACGTCGGAGCGGGCCCCGGAGCGGTCGGGCCCGGCGTCCGAGCCGATGAGCAGGAAGTTCATCCCTTTGCCCGTGACGGCGGTGGCTCCTGGGGTCGGCGCCGGGGCGGCGGGGTTGCCCTTGAGCTGGTCCGGCGTCAGGGCCGGGAGCAGGTCCTCCTTCTGCACGTTGGAGGTCACCATGTGGCCGAGGTATGCCGCATACCCGCCGATCGCGACGATCGGCACGACGAGCAGCAGGACGGCGGCGATCAGCACCCAGAATCGTCGACGGTGGCGTCGTGGGCGTCGAGCACCGTCTCCGTCATCGATGCGGTCGTCGGTGCCGTCGCGTCCGGATCCGTCGTCCGCGGACGTATCGGACAGCCGTCGCAGGTCGTCCAGGTCGGTCACCGCCACAGTCTAGGCGGCGGACCTCGGCCGTTCGGCTGCTTCCCGGGGATGCGGGGGCACGACCCCAGAAGGTATGCGAGGATCAACAGGTCGGACAGGGAACTCGGGTCGCCCCGTGGGGGTGGCGGCTCGGCGA
>JBDSYO010000451.1:0-6071 GCA_039925625.1 Lapillicoccus sp.
GGAAGAACCCGTGGTTCTGCGCCGCCGCCCACGCCTCAGGACTGCGGGGGCGGCGGCGCCCCGATCCGGCTGCGCGGGTGCAGGCGGACGTTCGGCAGGGGTGGCGCCGCAAGGCGCTCGCCGGTGGGGTAGTGCTCCACCTCGCCGAACCGGGGGTCGCCGCCGGCGTTCCACTGCGCCCTCGCCTGCTCGATCTCCTCGTGGGTGCGCGCCACGAAGTTCCACCACATGACGATGTCCTCCTCGAACGGCTTCCCGCCGAGGAGCAGCACCCGGGCGTCGTCGGCCAACGCGAGGTCGAGGTGGTCGCGGCCGAGCCCGAGGTACATCGCCTGGCCGTGCCCGGTCCGTGCTCCCTCCACCTCGGCCCAGCCCGCGAGCGGGATGAGGGCGTGCTCGAACGTCGGGTCGAGCGGCAGCCGGCCGGAGCCCCCGCCGCGTGGGGTGAGCTCGGCGCCGACGAGCGGGGAGTATGCCGGCGCGCCCGCCGCACCGCCCACCGCACCGATGAAGACCTGCGCCGCCACGCCCTCCCCCACCCAGGACGGCGCCGGCTCGTGCAGGACGAAGTCGGCAGGGCGACCCCGCTCCGCGTCGGGCAGGGCCACCCACAGCTGGGCCCCGTGCAGCGTGGCCGTCCCGTCGGGCGACCCCACGACGTCCTCGGCGTGAGCGATGCCCACGCCGGCCGTCATCACCGCCACCCGTCCGGGGGTGACGACGGCGGTCGCGCCGAGGGAGTCGCGGTGGGTCACCTGGCCCGAGACGAGCCAGGACACGGTCTGCAGGCCCGTATGCGGGTGCGGGGCCACGTGCATCGCCTCCCCCGCGTCCTGCGGACCGACCGGCCGCGGACCGTAGATGTCGGCGAAGCACCAGGCGCCGACCATCCGGCGGGCGCGGGTCGGCAGCAGCCGCAGGACCTCGCTGCGCGGGCTGATCCGCGCATGGACCGCGTCGTAGACGTGGCGCTCCCCCTCGCGGGGTGGGGCGCCGGGTCTGGGCCCCCCGGCATACCGGCCGTCGTCCGCTGAGGCGCTCATCGAGCCACGGTAGACCAGGGCGACGTGCCAACCGGAGCCACCCGAGCGCCTGGCACCGAGGCCACGCGCTGCGCCCGGCAGCCGGATGACAGGGCACGACCACACCGCTCGTCAGACGTTAGCCTCGATGGCGTGGCCACCCGCTCCCCCGTCCGACGCCTGTTGTCACGAGGGTCCTGGCCGGAGACGCGATACGTCGCCGAGCAGCTGCGCACCGAGACCGTCGGCGGGGCGCTGCTTCTCGCGGCCGCCGTCGTCGCCCTCGTGTGGGCCAACACCCCCTGGCGCGACGCGTACGCCGGGCTGCGCGACCTCGTCGTCGGCCCGGCGGTGCTGCACCTCGACCTGAGCCTGGGAACGTGGGCGGCCGACGGGTTGCTGGCGCTGTTCTTCCTCGTGGCCGGCATCGAGCTCAAGCGCGAGTTCGTCGCGGGCGACCTCTCCGACCGCACCAAGGCTGCGCTGCCGATCGCGGCCGCGGCCTGCGGCGTCGCGGTGCCGGCGCTGCTCTACGTCGCCACGGCCCACGTCGTCGGCGTCGAGGGCGACGTCCTGCGCGGCTGGGCCATCCCCACCGCCACCGACATCGCGTTCGCCCTCGCCGTGCTGGCCGTCATCAGTACCCACCTGCCGTCGGCGCTGCGAGCCTTCCTGCTCACGCTTGCGGTGGTGGACGACCTGATCGCCATCACCATCATCGCCGTCTTCTACAGCGCGGGGGTCGACCTGCTCTTCCTCGGCCTGGCCGTGGTCCCGCTCGCCGCCTGGGCGCTGCTGCTGCGCCGCGGCTGGTCCCATCCGCTGCTGCTCGCCGGGCCCGCGCTGGTCGCCTGGGGTCTCGTGCACGCCTCCGGCGTCCACGCCACGGTGGCCGGGGTGCTGCTGGGCCTGCTCGTGCCGGTGGACCGGCGGGCCGAGGAGCGCGACGACGTGCACAGCCTGGCCGAGCGGGTCGAGCATCGGCTGCGGCCCTGGTCCGCGGGCTTCGCGGTGCCGGTCTTCGCCTTCTTCGCCGCCGGGGTGACCATCGGCGTGGGCGGGCTAGGGGCGGCCCTCACCGATGCGGCCGCCCTCGGGGTGGTGGTCGGGCTCGTCGCCGGCAAGTGCGTCGGTGTCTTCGGGGGGACGTACCTCTTCGCTCGCTTCACCCGCGCCGAGCTCGACGAGGACCTCACCTGGAGCGACGTGTTCGGGCTGTCGCTGCTGAGCGGGGTCGGGTTCACCGTGTCGCTGCTCATCGGCGAGCTGGCGTTCGGCATGTCGGAGCGCGACGAACACGTCAGGGTCGGCATCCTCGTCGGGTCGGCCCTCGCGGCCGTGCTGGCCGCCGTGGTGCTGCGACAGCGGAACCGCCACTACCGCCGGATCGACGAGGACGAGGCCCGCGACGACGACCTCGATGGGGTCCCGGACGTCTTCGCCCCCCGCGGGCCGACGATAGGCTCGCCGGAGCCCGACCGTGCACCCGCCGCCCCGGAGGACCCATGACGAACGACACCCCCACGCCGAGTGGCATCCCGGAGCGCCTGCGCACCTCCCAGGAGCGCACGATCGGCCAGCTCGTCGCCCAGGTCACCGAGGACATCTCGGTCATCGTCCGCACGGAGCTCCAGCTCGCCAAGACGGAGATCAGCGCGCAGCTCGGGGTGGCCGGCAAGGGCGCCGGCATGCTCGTCGGGGCGGGTGTCGTCGCGCTCTACGGGCTCGGCCTGCTCTTCATCGCGCTGTCCCTCGTCATCGCCGTGTGGCTGCCCGCCTGGGCCGGGTTCCTCATCATGGCCGTCGTCCTCTTCGTCGTCACCGCCGTGCTCGCCCTGCTCGGTCGCAAGGCCCTGATGCAGGTCAACCCGCGTCCGGAGCGGGCCATCGCCAACGCCCAGGAGACGATCAACCTCGTCAAGGCCGCCGGCCAGGCCGGCTCCGAGCACGCCAAGGCGGTGCCGTCTCCCGGGTCCCAGGTCGCTCTGGACGAGCGGCCCACCGCTCGGTGACGTCCCCGAGCCGGGTGGGCGTCATGCACGACGCGGCCTCCGTCCTCATCGAGGGACCCTGGACCCATCGGTTCGTCTCCGCCAACGGCGCCCGGTTCCACGTCGCCGAGCTGGGCGACGGGCCGATGGTGCTGCTCATGCACGGCTTCCCCCAGTTCTGGTATGCGTGGCGCCACCAGATGGCGGCCATCGCCGACGCGGGGTGGCGGGCCGTGGCCATGGACCTGCGCGGTTACGGCGCCAGTGACAAGCCCCCCCGGGGCTACGACACCTACACCTCCACGGCCGATGCGGCGACCGTCATCCGGTCACTGGGCGAGGACGACGCGATCGTCGTGGGCCACGGGATCGGCGGCTTCGTGGCCTGGTCGATGCCCAGCCTGCAGCCCGGGGTGACCCGCGCCATCGGCTCCCTGGCGATGCCCCACCCGCGGGTGATCCGCCGGGCCTCCTTCCTCGACCGGCGCCAGCGCCACGCCAGCCGCTACCTGCTGGAGCTGCAGCGGCCCTTCGGACCGGAGCGCGAGATGGCTCGCAGCCACGACTACGTGGCCGAGGTCCTGCGCACCTGGTCGTCCCCCTACGGCGAGTACCCCACCCCGGAGGACGTCACCCGCTACGGCGACGCCATGGCGCTGCCGTTCGTCGCCCACTCCGCGGCCGAGCACTACCGCTGGTTCGGCCGCAGCCAGGTCCGCCAGGACGGCCCCCTGTTCAACCGGCGCGTGCGGGGGCTCATCGAGCAGCCCGTGCTGCACCTGCAGGGCACCGAGGACGGCTGCGTCGTCGCCGCGTCGACCGGCGGCTCGGCGGCCTACGTGGCGGGCCGCTACACCTTCCAGCTGGTCGACGGCGCGGGTCACTTCCTGCCCGAGGAGGCCCCGGAGCGGGTCAGCGCCGCCATCGTCGACTGGCTCGACACCGTCGACTGAACCGACGGCATCCGGGCGGTCCCGCTCACCCGGTCGAGCAGCCCCCGGTCGAGACCGGCCGCGAGGCGCTCAGGGCAGCGTCGAGCACCGGGCGCGCCTCGGCGAGCGTCAACGCATACCCCGTCGTGGCGTCGTCGAGCGACTTCGCGAAGACGACCCCGACGACCTGTCCCTGGGGGTCGAGCAGCGGTCCGCCGCTGTTGCCCGGCTCGACACGCGTGTAGAGCGAGTAGATCTCGCGGGTCACGCCGGGCTGGCCGTAGATGTCGGACCCGGTGGCGGCGAGGGTGCGGCGCAGCCGGGCCGCGTCGAGGCGGTAGGGGCCGTCGAGGGGGAACCCGGCGACGACCGCCTCGTCGCCGGGGCTGAGGGCGCCGCCCTGCACGAGCGGGGTCGCCGACAGCCCGCCGACCGACAGCACCGCGAGGTCGCGCTGGGGGTCGAAGAGCACGATGCTCGCGGCGTACTCCCGGCCGACGCCCTGCACCTGCACCGAGGCTTGGCGCATGCCCGCCACGACGTGGGCGTTGGTGACGACCTTGCCGGGCGCGACGACCCAGCCCGAGCCCTCCTGGCCGCGCTGGCAGGCCTCGGCGATGCCGGTCACGCGCACCACCGACCGCGAGGCCGCCTGCACCGCCGGGGTCGACCCGGTCGTGGAGCTGGGCGGCTCCACCGGCTGGATCGGCTCGGGGCTGAGGCCGCCGAAGACCTTGGGGATTCCGTTGCGGTCGAGCAACGAGCGGAAGCCGGCGAACAGCTGGCCCGCCGCGGGGGGCACCACGGCGTCGATGGTGGCGAGCACCCGCGACTCCCCGATCGCCCGCCCCAGGGCGCCGGGCGCCGCGCCGCGTACGGCCCCAGCGACGAACCACACGAGGAGCGAGACGGCGATGACCGTGGCCACGGCGCCCAGCGCCGCGTCGACGGCCCGGCCGGGCCGGCCCCGCACCCGCGAACGCAGCCGGCTGCCGACGGGCACCGCGATCGCCTGCCCCACCGACGCGCACATGAAGACGAGGACGACGAGCACGACGACCCGGATGACCTCGTGGGCCATGACCCAGTCGACGTTGGCGAGCACCGACGGCAGCAGCCACATCCCCAGCGCCCCGCCCCCGAGGAACCCCACCAGCGACAGGGTGCTGAGCAGGATGCCCTGGCGGTAGCCGGTGAGCGCATAGAGCAGCAGCATGACGACGAGGACGATGTCGAGGACCGAGCCGGTCATGAGCGACCCCGCGTGAACCGGTCGGGGAGCGCCAGCTCGCGCGTGTCGTCCCACGCCCGGTCGAGGCCGGCGAGCTGCAGGGCCCGCGTGACGACGCCGGCGGTGAACCCCCAGAGCAGCAGGTCGTCGCCGAGCACGAACGCCGGGCCGCGGTAGCCGGACGGATGCGTGACGGTATGCCGCACGGCGGGGTCGGTGAGGTAGGCCAGGGGGGCGAGGAGCACCTGGGCGACCTCGGCCGGGTCGCCGACGGCCACCGGTCCCGGGGACGCCCACCACCCGACGACCGTCGTCACGACGAACCCGCTGGGCGGCAGGAACAGGGCGGGCAGCATCCCGAGCACGTCGACGCCGGCCGGGTCGAGGCGGACCTCCTCCTGCGCCTCGCGCAGGGCCGTGGCCACGGCATCGGCGTCGTCCGGGTCGCGAGCACCCCCAGGGAGCGCGACCTGCCCGGGGTGCGACCTCATGCCGTGTGAACGTTCGATGAGCAGCAGGGACTCCGCCCCGTCGGCGTCGGGGCCGAAGAGCAGCAGCACGGCCGACTCCCGACCTCCCTCGTCGGGCGGGAGGAACCGGCTGAACGCCTCCGGCTCGGCCTGGGCCGACTCGCGCATCAGCCGGCCCAGCCAGGGCGGGGCCGGCCGACGGTCCGGCTCCCGGCGTGGCTGGAGCGTCTCGCCGGGACCGGCGAGGGACGGCAACAGGGACATGGGGCGTCAGGCTCCGGCGCGCGGGGCTTGCGGCACGGCACGAGGGACGACACGGGGTACGGCTCGAGGTGCAGGGAGGGGGCCCGGCGGGGGCACCGGCCGGACGGCCGACCCGGGCGCGAGCTCGTAGGCGAGCAGGGTCAAGGCGCGGTCGCGGTCGG
>JBDSYO010000452.1:0-3678 GCA_039925625.1 Lapillicoccus sp.
TGGCCCAGTGCTGCGCCTCGAAGCGCAGGAAGTGCACGGCGAGGTCGTGCCGCAGCTCGAGCGTCGCGTGCTGCCGGAAGTCGGTGAGGTCCTGCCGCTCCTCCTCGGCCATGTGGTCGCTGTTGGCGACGTTGGCCTCGAGGACGGCGTCGAACCAGTCGGCCTCGCCGGCGTTGGTGTTACGCGCCTTGCGGATCGCGTCGCGGATCTCGTTGTGGTCCTTGACCGCGTCCTCGACCTCCTCAGCGACGCTGTCGGCGTCACCGCCGCCGGTGCCCAGCTGGACGAGCTCGGGGTAGAAGAACTTCTCCTCGGCCTCGGCGTGCACCTCGAGCAGGATCTCGAGCCGCGACCAGAGGGCGGCCAGGCCGTCGGCGTCGTCGCGCGGCCACTCCTCGAGCATCGCGAACATCCGTCGCTGTTCGGCGTGCTGGTGGAGGATGACCTCGGTGACGTCCATGGGGCCAGTATGCCGACGGCCCGGCCGCGGCTACCCGGCGGGCGTGGGCGCGGTGCGGATGCGCTCGCGGTCCCCCGGGAGGCGCCGGTCGGCCCAGAGGGCCAAGCCAGCCAACGCGAGGAACAGCACGGCGATCGCGACGCAGACGACGATGACACTCGGCCAGCCCTGCGTGTCGACGTTGAGGAACGGGTAGGGATACCAGTGGGTCAGCGGCCCCAGACCCAGGGTCGCCACGAGCCACAGGACCGGCCAGATGAGCGCTGGAAGGAGGTCGCTGCGGCGGACGTAGCCGCGCGGGCCGAACAGCACCCAGCCGACGAGGGTCAGCACCGGCACGACGATGTGCAGCAGCCGGTCACAGATGAGGTTGGCGGTCGTGTAAGTGGGTGACGGTGGGAGCGCGACGGCAGCGACGACCCCGGTCACGGTGATCCCGACGAGCGACGCGAGGCGGAGTACACGGAAGAGCTGGGTATGCGTCCGGCCGCGGACGAGCAGGAACATCGAGACCGCGACGAGCAGGTTGGACTGGATGGTGAAGTAGGAGAAGAACCGGCGTACCCGCTCGGGAGTCGCTGCCAGGACCGTGTCGGTGTCGATGACGGTCTGCCCCTGCACGATGAGCACGAGCTGGAGCACGAGGGCCACGACGGCCACGACCAAGGTCGCGATGTGCCAGTACCGCCCGAGTCCCGATCTCGCCATGGGGCTCAGCGTACGACTCAGCGGGTCGGCGAGAAGGGAGCGAGCGCCTCGGGCGTCGTGCCGGTGACGATCTGCTCGGCGAGCAGCCGACCGGTGGCCGGGCCGAGGGCGATGCCCCACATGCCGTGGCCGCCCGCCGCGAACACGCGCGGCGACCGCGTCGCCCCGATGAGGGGGAGCCCGTCGGCGGTGCACGGCCGCGAGCCCACCCACTCGTCCTGGCGGTCGTCGAGGTCGGCGCCGCGCAGGAACGGACGGGCCGCCTCGGCGATCGCCTGCACGCGGCGCGCGTCGAGCGGGGCCTCCGGCCTGCGGAACTCCATCATCCCGGCCACCCGCAGCCGGTCGCCCAGAGGCGTACAGGCCACCCGCTGGGACGGCAGGTAGACGGGGCCGTCGGGCATCCGCACGCCGTCCTCGAGGGACACACTGAAGCTGTAGCCGCGGCCGGCCTGCACCACGGAACGCACCCCGAAGGGGCGGGCAAGGGCGCCGAGCCAGGCCCCGCTGGCCAGGACCACCGCGTCGGCCTCGATGTCGCTGCCCATCGTGACCACCCGGACGCCCGAGCCGGTGTCGACGACGTCGAGGACCTCGCTGCTCGGGCCGGTCGCCAGCTTGCCGCCGCGGGCGATGACCTCGTCGGCCAGGGCGTGTACGAAGACCCCGGGGTTGACGAAGCGCTGGCCGCGCAGGCGCAGGGCCGCGCCGACCTCGCGCGAGAGCAGTGGTTCCACGGCCCGCGCCTCGTCGCCGGTCAGCAGGTCGTACTCGATGCCCTGACCCGCTGCGTGGATGTGCTCGATCTCCTCGAGCAGGGTGCGCCGCTCGTCGGCGGTGCGGTAGGCGGCGAGGAAGGACGGCGCTTCGGTCGTCTCGGCCTGGACACCACCGTCATGCAGGAGGTCGAAGCTGTCGAGGGCGAGCCGGTTGATCGGCACGAGGCTGGTCATCGACCGGCGCCAGTGGGCCATGGTGCTGTGCCGGGTGAAGCCGGTGACGAAGCGCAGGAAGCTGGGGTTCGCGCTCGGCGGCACGTAGACGGGCGAGCTCGGGCTCAGCACGGCACGCAGCCCATAGCGCAGCACGGCCGGCTCCGGCAGCGGCGTCGTGATCCCCGGCGTCAGCCAGCCGGCGTTGCCCCAGGACGACCCGGCGGCGACGCCCTCGCGGTCGAGCACGGTGACCTCGACGCCGCGCTCCTGGAGGAACCACGCGGTGGCCAGGCCGATCATGCCGGCGCCGACAACGGCGACACGACGGGGTGCGGGGGCGGCGACGGCGTCAGCGGGCATGCGGTCCAGGGTGGCGGAGCACCGGGCGGTCATGGTTGTCTGATGGCGACAAGCGAAGATCAGGTTCTTGTGCGGTACGCCCAAAAGCGGCATCGTGGACCGGGTGATCCCGCTCGACGCCCTCGTGGCCTCGCTGGGCGACGGGCTGGTGCGCCCGCTTGTCGCCGGTCCCGCCGGTGTCGGCGTGTCCGACATCGTCATCGCCGAGCCCGGCGACGCCGACCGTGACCTGACCGGTGACCTCGTCCTGGGCCCGGCGGTCGTCGACGGGGCGGGCGCGCGCGACCTGCTGCGACGGGCCTCCGCGTCGGGCGCGGCCGGCGTCGTTCTGCGCCGGGGGCCCGCCCGCGCGCGGGGGGTGCGCCTGACCGCCCGGCAGGTGGGGATGGCCCTGCTCGAGCTCGACGACGCGGCGTCCCTGGTGCCGGTCATCGCGCTGCTGGGGGAGATCGTCGGTACGGCGTCGGCGACGGGCCCCGCTCGCCCGGACGTGGGCGTGGAGGGTGACCTGCTCGCGCTCGCCGACGCGGCCGCCGGCTTGGTCGACGCCCCGGTGACCATCGAGGACGCGCAGTCGCGGGTGCTCGCCTACAGCTCCCGCCAGGACGTCACCGACACGGCCCGGGTCTCGACCATCGTCGGCCGCCGGGTGCCCGCCGCCCTCGTGGCCCACTACCGCTCGCGGGGGGTCTTCCGCCGGCTGGCCCGGTCCGACGAGCCGTTCCTCGTGAGCCCCGGGCCGGGCCAGGAGCACCCGCGCTTCGTCGTGCCGGTGCGCGCGGGGGGTGAGTGGCTGGGGTCGATCTGGGCCGTCGTCGAGGGACCGCCCCCGGTCGCGGTCGTCGTCGAGCTGCGGCGGGCGGCCACCGTGGTGGCTCTGCACCTCTTGCGGCTGCGGGCCCAGGCCGACCTCGCTCAACGGGTCACGGCCCAGCGCCTCCGTGACCTGCTGAGCGGTGCGTCGGAGGCCGTCGAGACGCTGCCGAGCCCGCCCTGGCGGGTGGCCGTCCTCGGCGACGGATCCGCGGAGGGGGACGCGGAGATCGACCGGTGGGTCGCACTCCTGAGCCGGTCCGGCTGGCGGCAGCCCCTCGTCACGACGGTCGACGGCCGGGTCCACGCTGTGGTGTCCGGGGCGACCGCGGCACCCTCCCGCCAGGCGCTTCCGGGGACGTGGCCCTGGCTCGCTCGCCTCGTGGCCGAGTCGGTGATGGA
>JBDSYO010000453.1:0-5535 GCA_039925625.1 Lapillicoccus sp.
CAACACCGTCGAGGGCATCGCCATCAAGGAGAGCTGAGCCCCCGGTGGACTGGCTCCCGGTCGCCCTCGTCACCCTCCTGGCGATGGGCTTCAACTACACGAACGGCTTCCACGACGCGGCCAACGCGATCGCCACGTCGGTGTCGACCCGGGCGCTGACCCCCCGGATCGCCCTGGGCATGGCCGCCGTGGCCAACCTCGCCGGCGCGTTCTTCGGCACCAAGGTCGCGCAGACCGTGGGTAGCGGGATCATCGAGGCCCCCCTGGGCGCCGCCGGCCTGTGGCTCGTGGCCGCGGCCCTCATCGGGGCCACCGGCTGGAACCTGCTGACCTGGTGGAAGGGCCTGCCGTCGTCGTCGTCGCACGCCCTCATCGGCGGGCTCGGCGGGGCGGCGCTCGCCGCGGGGGCCCTGGTCAAGTGGCAGGGGATCCTCGAGAAGATCGTCATCCCCATGGTGCTGTCCCCGATCGCCGGACTGCTCCTCGGCTACCTCGTCATGACGGCGGTGCTGTGGATCTTCCGGAACGCCAACCCGCACAAGGTCTCGCGCGGCTTCCGCTACGCGCAGACCGTCTCCGCCGCGGCCATGGCCTTCGGCCACGGTCTCCAGGACGCCGCCAAGACGGCGGGCGTCGTCGTCCTGGCCCTCACCGTGGCCGGCTACCACGAGGGCCCCTCCGTGCCGATCTGGGTGCTCGTGCTCTCCGCCATCGTCATCAGCCTCGGCACGTATGCCGGTGGCTGGCGGATCATGCGCACCCTCGGCCGGCGGATCATCCACCTCGACCCGCCCCAGGGGTTCGCCGCCGAGGCGAGCGCCGCGTCGATCCTCTACGTCGCGGGTCTCACGTTCGGGGCGCCGATCTCGACCACCCACACGATCACCTCGGCGATCATGGGCGTCGGCGCCACCAAGCGGCTGTCGGCCGTGCGGTGGGGGGTGGCCGGCAACATCGTCGGCGGCTGGGTGCTGACCTTCCCCGGTGCCGGGCTGCTCGCGGCGCTCGTCTACTGGGCGACCCGCCTCTTCCACTGACCCCGGCGCGCGGTGGTTCGGGTCGACGAGACCGGCGTGACGACGAATCGGCGCAACGCGCTCGGATATCCGTGCGCATACCGCGAATCGGTGTGCACGCCGCGAATCGGTGCGCGGCGCACGGCTCAGCCGAAGCGGCCGCTGATGTAGTCCTCGGTCGCCTGCTGGCTGGGGTTGCTGAAGATCTTCTGCGTGGTGTCGATCTCGACGAGGCGGCCGGGCTTCCCGGTCGCCGCGAGGTTGAAGAACGCGGTGCGGTCGGACACCCGTGAGGCCTGCTGCATGTTGTGCGTGACGATGACGATCGTGTAGTCCTGCTTGAGCTCGCCGACGAGGTCCTCGATGGCCAGCGTCGAGATCGGGTCGAGCGCCGAGCACGGCTCGTCCATGAGGAGCACCTGGGGCTTGACGGCGATGGCCCGCGCGATGCACAGCCGCTGCTGCTGCCCGCCCGAGAGGCCGGCTCCCGGCTTCTTGAGCCGGTCCTTGACCTCGTTCCAGAGGTTGGCGCCGACGAGCGACTGCTCCGCCGCCTCGTCGAGGGCCTTGCGGTTCTTCATCCCACTCAGGCGCAGCCCCGCGACGACGTTGTCGTAGATCGACATCGTCGGGAACGGGTTGGGCCGCTGGAAGACCATCCCCACCGTGCGCCGCACCGACACCGGGTCGACCGAGCTGGCGTACAGGTCGGTGTCGTCGAGCATGACCTGGCCCTCGACCCGGCCGCCGGGGATGACCTCGTGCATCCGGTTGAGGGTGCGCAGGAAGGTCGACTTGCCGCAGCCCGAGGGGCCGATGAAGGCGGTCACCGAACGGGGCTCGATGGTGAGGGTGACGCCCTCGACGGCCTTGAAGTCGCCGTAGTAGACGTTGAGATCCTGGACGTCGATGCGCTTGGCCATGGTGTCTTCCGGTATGCGTGGAGTATGCGTGAGGGGGTCAGCGGCGGACGGCGCCGAGACGCGCGATGAGCCGGCCGGCGAGGTTGAGGAGCAGGACCAGGAGGATGAGGGTGAGGGCAGTCGCCCACATCCGCTCGACGGCCGGCGCGATCCCGAGCTCGGTGCGGTCCTGGTTGATCATCGTCGGCAGGGTCGGCATCGGCCCCGCGAAGAGGTTGGTCGCGATGCTCTTGGTGTAGGGCCCGAGGATGAGCAGCGGGGCCGTCTCGCCCATGATCCGGGCCAGGCCCAGCAGCACCCCCGTGATGATGCCCGAGAACGCGGTCGGCAGGACGATCCGGGTGATCGTCACCCACTTCGGCACGCCGAGGGCGTAGGACGCCTCGCGCAGCTCGTTGGGAACCAGCTTGAGCATCTCCTCGGTCGAGCGGACGACGACCGGGAGCATGAGGAGCACCAGAGCGAGGCAGACCGCGAACCCGACCCGCTGGAACCCGAACGTCGTCACCCAGACGGCGTAGACGAACAGCGCCGCGACGATCGACGGCACGCCGGTGAGGATGTCGACCATGAAGGAGACCGCGCGGGCGACCGGGCCGCGGCCGTACTCCACGAGGAAGATCGCGGTGAGCACGCCGATGGGCACCGCGATGAGCGCGGTGACGCCAGCCTGGAGGAGCGTGCCCTGGATGGCGTGGATCGCGCCGCCGCCGACGTCGGTGGAGTTGACGTTGCGCTGGGAGTTGGTCCACCACTGCGACTGCACGACGAGGCCGACGCCCTTAGAGACGACGGTGTAGAGGATCCAGACCAGGGGGATCATGGCCAGGCCGAAGGACGACCACATGACGACCCGCGCGACGACGTCCTTGATGGCCCGGCCGCGGGAGCGCTGGCCCAGGTCGAGCGGAGCCGAAGGACGGGACCGGTGGTCGGTGGGCGCCGCCGGAGACGAGGTCGGGACGACGAGGCGGCGCAGCCCCGGCTTCGCGCCCGCCTCGTCGGGCCGGCCCGCGACCGGTGAGGTCGTGGCGGGGAGGGAGGGGGTCGTCATTCGGTGAAGGCCTTCCTGCGCTCGATGACGACCCGGGCCACCGCGTTGACGACGAAGGTCAGCACGAAGAGCACGAGCCCGGCGGCGATGTAGGCGCCGGTCTTCTGCGGGGAGTCGAACTCCGCGGCGTTGTTGGCGATCCGGGAGGCGAAGGTCTCGCCACCGTTGAACAGCGACCAGGTCCAGTCGGTGCCGTCGGCCAGCTTGGAGACCAGGAACGTCACCGCGATGGTCTCGCCGAGCGCGCGCCCGAGAGCGAGCATCGAGGCGGAGATGACGCCCGGGCGCCCGAACGGCAGGACGGCCGTGCGCACCATCTCCCAGCGCGTCGCCCCGAGGGCCAGGGCGCCCTCCTTGTGGGCGGCCGGCGTCTGGTCGAACACCTCCCGGGAGAGGGCCGTGACGATGGGCAGCACCATGATCGACAGCACGATGCCGATGAAGAAGATGGTGCCGCCGCTGATGCCGGTCACCCCGAAGAGGGGGAACCACCCGAGGGTGTCCTGCAGCCCGGTCTCCAGCGGGCGGACGACGTCGCGGAAGGTGAGGACGCCCCAGAGCCCGTAGACGATCGAAGGGACCGCCGCCAGCAGGTCGACGAGACTGGCGGCCGGGCGCCGGAGCCAGCCGGGGGCGTACTGGGTGATGAAGAGAGCCACGGCGACGCCGACCGGCACCGCGATGACCATGGCGATCGTCGACGCGGCGACCGTGGTCCAGAGCAGCTCGACGATGCCGAACCGAGGGGCGTCACCCCCGGGCGCCCACTCCCGCGAGGTGAGGAAGCCGGCCTGGTCCTTGAGCAGGGCGGGGACGGCCTGGGCGACGAGGAAGACCCCGATGAGGGTGACGACCGCGACGACCAGCAGGCCGGCCCCTCGGGAGGCGCCGGCGAACAGCCGGTCGCCGACCCGGCCCGTGGAGGCGCGGTCCCCTTGGAGACCGCCCCCCGACGGACCGTCGGGTGTCTCGTCGACGATCGAGACGCCAGTGATCGAAGCCACGGTCAGCTCAGCGCGTTCACCGACGCGAGCACCTTGGTCTGGACCTCCTTGGGCAGCGGCGCGTAGCCGAGCTGCTGGAGGCCACTCTGGGTGGTGTCCGACGCGAAGCCCTTGAGGAAGGACTTGACGGACGTGCCCTTGGCGCTGTCGGCGTACTTGCTGCAGACGATCTCGTAGGTGACCAGGACGATCGGGTACGCGCCGGCGACCTTGGTGGCGTAGTCGAGCTTGAGAGCGAGGTCGTTGCCCGTGCCCACCTGCGTGGCGGCGGCGACGGCCTTGCCGGCGGAGTCGCCGGTCAGCTCGACGGGCGTGCCCGAGCCGGTGTCGATCTTGGCCATCATCAGCTTGTTCTGCGAGACGTAGGACCACTCGGTGTAGGTGATGCCACCGTCGGTGGAGGCGACCGCGCTGGAGACGCCTGCGGACTTCTCCTTGCCCTCGCCCTTGCCGGTCCACTTCTTGGCCGGCGCCGCGGTCCACGACGACGGCGCGGCGGCCTTGAGGTAGCCGGTGAAGTTCTCCGTGGTGCCCGACTCGTCGGAGCGGAAGAAGACCTTGACCGGGGTGCTGGGCAGGGTGACGCCCGGGTTGATCGCGGCGATGGCCGGGTCGTTCCACGTCGTGATGACGCCGTTGAAGATCTTCGCGGCGACGTCGGCGTTGAGGATGAGGCTGCTGACGCCCTTGACGTTGTAGGCGATGGCGATGGGGCCGGCCACCATGGGCAGGTTCCAGGCGTCGGAGCCGCAGGCGGTCTTGGCCGCGGCGGCCTCGTCGGTCTTGAGGGCCGAGTCGGAGCCGGCGAAGTCGACCTGCTTGCCGTTGAACTGCTTGATGCCGGCGCCGGAGCCGGTGGCGTTGTAGTTGATCGTCGCGCCGCTGCAGGCGCCTTGGTAGGTCTTGATGGCGGCCTCGATGGCGTTCTT
The DNA here is from genome assembly GCA_039925625.1 of Lapillicoccus sp. Taxonomy (GTDB): domain Bacteria; phylum Actinomycetota; class Actinomycetes; order Actinomycetales; family Dermatophilaceae; genus Lapillicoccus. The sequence continues at coordinate 4,927 of JBDSYO010000453.1, forward strand.
CTGCGCGGTCGAGCCTTCGCCGTTCAGGGTGCCGCTGAAGCAGCTCGCGGCGGCGGTGGACCCGCCGGCGGTGGAGCCACCGGCGGCGCCTCCGCTGGTGCCGGCGGAGTTGTTGTCGCTGCCGCAGGCGGACAGGGCGATGGCGCCGGTCAGGGCCACGGCGCCGACGGTGAGGGCGCGGCTGGTTCGGATGAGTCGCACGGGGAGTTCCCTTGTCTCTGAGGGGGAGAGGCGGGCGCGGTCACGTCGTCGAGTGCGCCCGACTCGGAACGTAAGCGGCCCGGATGACGGCAGGGCCCGGCTGGGTGAACGCCCGGTGAACGGCGCCCGAAGCCTTGGGGCCGTGCGGTTTTCGTACGGTGGGACGGCACCCCAAGAGCCGGTATGCCGCGGCGGCCGCGGTCAGGGGTAGCGCTCGACCGCCACGACCCGGGCCGCGTCGCCGGTGTCGACGAGATGGCAGACGACGACCTCGCCCTTGTCCATCGACTCGGCGGCCGCCACGAGCGCCGCGGCTGCGGCACCCTCCTCGTCGGCGCGTTCGTCCACGCGGGAGGCCAGCGCGGTCAGCAGCTCGGGCAGGACCGGACCGTGGCTGCAGAGGGCCGT
>JBDSYO010000454.1:0-8647 GCA_039925625.1 Lapillicoccus sp.
CGGTGGATGGTGCGGATCGACTCCGCCTCGTCCTGCTGCGACGGCGAGTACGCGGTCGACATGCCCATCGTCCCGAGGCCGATCCGGCCGACCTCCAGCGTTCCCAGTCGATGCGTCTTCATCGTCACTCCTTCGTCGTCAGGACCGTGGGCCTCCTTGATCGTGCCACTGCGGCCCGGTCCCTAGGCTGCGGGGGTGGAGACGCTTCGGGTGGCGGTGACGGCGGTGATCGTGGGGGCGCTGCTCGCGGGGTGTACCTCCGCCTCCTCCGAGGGGACGGCGCCGACCACGACGGCCCGCGCCGGCTTCGACCTGCAGGCGCACCGCGGCGGGATCGGGCTGACGACCGAGGAGCAGCCGGCGGGGTTCGCCAAGGCCCTCGAGCTCGGTGTGACCACCCTGGAGCTCGACACCCATGTCACCCGCGACGGCAAGGTCGTCGTCAACCACGACCGCCGCATCCAGCCCGTCAAGTGCCGTGACACCGGCGCCGCGACGCCCGGCGACCCGGCATACCCCTATGTCGGCAAGCTCATCAAGGACCTCACCCTGGCGCAGATCAAGACGCTCGACTGCGGCTACCGGCAGCTGCCCGGGTTCCCCCAGCAGCAGGTGGTCGCAGAGGCCCGGATGGCCGAGCTCAGCGATGTCTTCGACGTGGTCAGGAAGCACGGTGCGACCGGCATCATGATGAACATCGAGACCAAGGTCGAGGCGGGCCAGCCCGACGAGACCGCCCCGCGGGACGTCTTCGTGCAGACGGTGCACGACGAGATCGCCCGGTCGGGGCTGGCCCAGCAGGTGACGATCCAGTCCTTCGACTGGGCGGCGCTGGCCCTCATGCACCGGCTCGAACCGACCTGGCGGCTCGTGGCCCTCTCGACCCCGGACCTCCTGCAGGTCGGCCAGCCGGGCGCGTCGCCCTGGCTGGGCGGGCTCGACATCGACGACGTGGGTGGTGACGTGGCCCGCGCGGCTGCGTCGGTGGCCGGCGTGACGACGCTGTCGCCGGCCGCCGAATCGGTGGACCGCGCGATGGTCGACCAGGCCCACCGGCTGGGGCTCCGGGTCGTCCCGTGGACGGTGGACGACATGGGGCTGGCCGCGCGTCTCATGGACTCGGGGGTCGACGGGATCATCACCAACTACCCCGACCAGGTGCGCCAGCTCATGCAGCAGCGCGGTATGCCGTTGCCGCCGGCCCGCCCTTCGGTGGGCTGAGGCCTACCGGGCGGCTTGCGCGGAGGTTGATGCAGCATCAACCGGGTTGACTCACTTTGCAGCGTGAGCCGACCTCATCGATGCTGCATCAACCCGCCTCCACCGGCCCTCAGCGACGGCTGACGACGACCGTCGGGGGGTGGGCGAGGCTCTGGCCGACGACGCAGTAGCGCTCGGTGGAGGCGGCCAGCCGTTGGAGCTGGGCATCGTCGGCGTCGACGTCGAGCTCGACCGTGATCGTCGCCGGACCGATGCCGACCGGCACGTCACGGGAGATTCCCAGCGTGCCCCGGGCGTCGAAGGCGCTCTCCGCCGTGAGCGTGGCGGACCGGACGTCGAGGCCCATGGCCGTGGCCACGCTGCGCAGGGTCACGCCGGCACACGCGAGCAGCGCCTCGAGGAGCATGTCGCCCGAGCAGGCGTCCGACCCGTCGCCCCCGGTGGCCTCGTGCAGTCCCGCCCGCACGGGTCCGGCGAAGCCGTCGACCGTGCAGGTGACCCCGTCGTCGCGGAAGTCCGCCATGGCGCGTAGCGGCGCGGTCGCCGCGGTCGGTTCGGCGGCATACCGCTCGCGGAGGGGAGCCTGCAGGGCACGGAGGGCGTGGCGGTCCATGGCTTCAGTGTGGCGGGGGCTTCAAGGTGACGGCGCCGTGCACGTCAGTCGGTGAAGACCGACCAGCACAGAGCGTTGCGTCGCTGCTGGTCGTCGAGGACCAGCTCGCAGACCGCTTCCGGCAACCGGTGACGCTGCCACCGGAGCTCAGCGCGCCGGGCGAGCTCGGCCCCGCCCGCGGGCGCAACGCCCACCGCCGCCTTGATCGCGTAGGCCGCGGCGCCCAGGTCGTGGGCGGCGACGTGCCCGACGCAGGCCGCCTGACCGGCGGCGTACGCGGCATACCGTGCGGCTCCCCGCAGGTCGCGCGCCGCGCCCATGGCGTGACCGCCGGCGGCGCGGGCCACCATCATCCCCACCTCGCCGCGCGCCCAGGCGCGGCCGTGGTCGATCGCCTCCTGTGGGCGCACGTCGTCGGGGCGGACGGCCGCGAAGAGCGGCAGGATGTGCTCGGCGCAGTCGGCGGCCCAAAGGGCGAGCAGGTGGTGGTGCTCGTCGGTCAGGGTCCCGCCGCGCCGGATCGTCACCAGGCGGAGGTCCCGTTCGGTCGGCAGGATCATCCGTTCCCCCTCACGCTTGACCTTGACGCAGGGTCAGGGTTGCACCCTGGCGTCATGACCACCACACCAGCCATCGAGACGGTCGGGCTCACGAAGTCCTACGCCGACCACACCGTCCTTCGCGGCGTCGACCTCAGCGTCCCCGCCGGCACCATCGTCGCGCTCCTCGGCTCCAACGGGGCGGGCAAGACCACCCTCGTGAAGATCCTCGCCACGCTGCTCAAGGCCGACATCGGCACCGCAGCCGTATGCGGGTACGACGTCGTGAGCCACCCACAGGACGTCCGGGCGGCCATCAGCCTCACCGGCCAGTTCGCCGCGGTGGACGAGGTGCTCACCGGGCGCGAGAACCTCGTGCTCGTGGCCCGCCTGCGTCGGGTGGCCGACCCCCGGGCCGTGGCGGACGCCCTCCTCGCCCGGTTCGACCTCACCGACGCCGGCGACCGGCGGGCGGGCACCTACTCGGGCGGCATGCGGCGGCGGCTCGACATCGCCATGAGCCTCGTCGGCGACCCGCGGGTGCTCGTCCTCGACGAGCCGACGACGGGGCTCGACCCGCAGTCGCGCGCCGAGGTCTGGCGCACGGTGCGCGCGCTGGTCGGGGCGGGCACCACGGTGCTGCTCACCACGCAGTACCTCGACGAGGCCGAACAGCTCGCCGACCGGATCGCCGTGCTGCACGAGGGCCGCATCATCGCCGACGGCACCCTCGCCGAGCTCAAGCGGCTGCTCCCCCCGGCGCGCGTCGAGTACGTCGAGAAGCAGCCCACCCTCGTGGACGTCTTCCTCGCGATCGTCGGTCGCGCCGACGCCGACCGGTAAGGAACCCGCCATGAACCCCTCCTTCGTCCACGACACCACCGTCCTGTTCCAGCGGTCACTGCGCCACATCCTGCGCAGCCCCGACACGATCATCACGACGGCCGTCACGCCCATCGCCATGATGCTGCTCTTCGTCTACGTCCTCGGTGGGGCGATCGACATCGGGGGCGGCTCCTACGTCAGCTACCTGCTGCCGGGCATCCTCCTCGTCACCGTCGCCTCGGGCATCGCCTACACGGCCTTCCGCCTCTTCACCGACGTGTCGGGCGGCATCGTCGAGCGCTTCCAGTCCATGCCGATCGCCCGATCGGCTCTGCTGTGGAGCCACGTCCTGACGTCCGTCGTGGCCAACCTCGTCTCGCTGGCGCTCGTCGTCCTCGTGGCCCTGGTCATGGGGTTCCGCTCCAGCGCGGGCCTGCTCGGGTGGCTGGCGGTGCTCGGGATCCTGCTGCTCTTCACCCTGGCCCTCACCTGGCTCGCCGTCATCCCGGGGCTGACGGCGTCGTCGGTCGACGGTGTGAGCGGGTTCTCGTACCCGCTGGTCTTCCTGCCCTTCGTCAGCTCGGCCTTCGTGCCCACGGCCGGTATGCCGGGACCCGTGCGCTGGTTCGCCGAGCACCAGCCGGTCACGGCCATCGTCGACACGATCCGCGGGCTGCTCGCCGGCCAGTCGGTGGGCGCTGACGGCTGGATCGCGCTGGGCTGGTGCGTCGGCCTGCTCGTCGTCGCGTACGCCCTGGCGATGCGCACCTACCGCCGCCGGGTGGCATAGCCGGCCCCGCGCATACCCCGCCGTCCTCGGCGACCGAGCAGGATGAGGCCATGCTGACGATCAGCGAGCTCGCGGCGTACGCGGGCGTCACGGTGCGCGCGGTCCGGCACTACCACGCGAAGGGTCTGCTGCCCGAGCCCGAGCGCGACCACTCCGGCTACCGCCGCTACGACGCGTCGGCGGTGGTCGAGCTGGTGCGCATCCGCACCCTGGCCGAGGCGGGCGTACCGCTGTCGAAGGTGCGGGCGCTGCTGGTGGCCGGCGACGCGGAGTTCGCGGCCGGCGTCGCCCAGATCGACGCGCGCCTGCGGGACGAGATCGGCGAACGTCGGCGCCACCGAGCGCGGATCGCGCGGCTCGCCGCGGGCGAGAGCCTGGCCCTGCCCCCCGACGTCGTCACCTACCTCGTACGGATGCGTGAGCTCGGCTTCCCGGAGCGGCTCATCGAGATCGAGCGCGACAGCTGGATCCTCATCGCGGCCCGGATGCCCGATGCGGTGGCGGCCCTCATGCAGATCAAGCGAGCGCAGATCGAGCACGAGGGCCTGCGCCGGCTCTATCTCGACCTCGGGGACCTCGTGGACTGCGCCCCGGACGACCCGGAGCTCCCGGAGCTCGCCGACCGGGTCGCGGCGTTCGTCGAGGCCGCGTCGGAGCAGGCGGTCGGGGTCGAGGACGAGCACCCGGTGAGCGACGACCTGGTGGCCCTGCTCGACGCGGCGTTCGTCGAGTCCTTCCCGTGTGCGCCTCGGCTGCTCGCGCTGCTGGAGGACCGCGGCTGGACGGGGTGGACGGACATCCGGCGGATCGACGCCTGAGGTCGCGCCTACTCCGGTGGGGACGGCAGACTCAGGTGCAGCCCGACGATGAGCCACTCGGGGTCACGGACGAGGACGAGCGTCCCCCGGTAGGCGCCGGCGACCTCGCCCTGGTGGCTGCCGGTCTGGCGCTGGGTGCCGACGACGAGCGCCGTGTCGTGCACCACCCGGGCCGGGACGTCCGGGGTGAACGTGAAGGTCGAGAACGTCGTGGCGTGCGGGTCACCGGGGGTGAACCGGGCCAGCCAGGCCCGCCGGTCGAGGAGGTAGCCGTAGGGGCCCGCGAAGAGGAACGCCTCGTGCAGCACGGTGTCGAGGGCGGCGAGATCACCGCCCAGCTCGGCGGCGACCCACCGGTCGAGCGGAGCCTGGAGGAAGGGCGGGAGGCTGGCGGTCACGGAACGGATTCTGCCCGCCGACGGGGACGTCGCGGACGCGAGCAGGGGACCTGGGTCTATCGGCAGGAGGCCGTTCCCCCTCTAGGTTGCCGACATCGGGCCGTCACCACGCTGGAGGAAAGACATGACCGTCGTCGAAGCACGTCGTCCCAAGCTGGTCACTCTGGTGGGGGTCCTCGTCGTCATCGCGGGGATCCTCGACATCGTCCTCGGCATCGTGTGGCTGTTCTACAAGCCGGACGGCGACGCCACCAACAACCTCGGCCCGGTCCTCGGCATCGCGTTCCTGGTCATCGGCATCGTCGAGGTCTCCGTGGCCCGAGGCCTGTTCCAGGGGAGCAGCCGGGCCCGGAGCATCGTCGCCTTCGTCATCGCCTTCGACATCGCCGTCAGCACCTTCGCGCTCACCGCCGGGAACAACCCGCGCGCCCTGTCGTTCACCGACATCCTTTTCGCGATCGTCATCATCGTCATCCTCTACACGCCCAAGGCCAACGCCTTCTTCGGGGCGCACCGAGAGGCCGTGGGCGACGCGGCCCACCCCTCGCGCTAGCCGCCTTCGCCTCGTCCTAGCCAGCCCGCCGTCACGGCGCCGCCGTCCGCGCGTGGATGAGGCTCTGCAGGGTCTGCGCGTCCCGGGACACGAGCCGGCCGTCGTCATCCTGGACGAACTCCAGTAGGAGGTCGCACGGTTCGGAGTCGGTCACGAGGAGGTCGAGCACCGCCTCCCACAGATCCGACCGGGCGGCCAGGGGTAGGCGGATGGTGCCGGGCCACCACGAGAAGATGTGCACGCCCGCCAGCACTGGCAGCAGGCGGCGCAGTCCGTCGACGGCGGCCTCGACCGGCTCGTCGATCCGCGGTTGCCAGTAGGTGCGCAGGGCCGGGTCAGCCACCCGGTCGAGCAGGTCGAGCGTGGAGTCGACGGTGTCCGTCAACGTGTCGGGGTGGAACTCGAGCACCAGCTCCAGCCCGCGCTCGCGAGCGACCACGCAGGCCTCACGCAGGCTCTGCGCGACCGCCTCCCGGGCTCGACCATCAGTCGCGTCGCTGCCGGTGGGGCCCGCCCACAGGCGTATGCGTGGTGCGCCGAGGGCCGACGCGGCAGCCGCCAGGGCGTCCAGCTCGGCAGCCGTGGAGACTCCGGCGCGCCAGTAGCTGCCGTAGGAGGCCACCCGCAGACCAGCCTCTTCCGTACGCATACGCAGGTCACGGAGGCGGGAGAGGTCGAGCGGTGGAGCGTGCACGTCGGCGCCCCACTCGACGCACCGCAGCCCGGCGTACCGGGCGACGGCGAGGACGTCGTCGACGAGAAGCCGGCGCAGCGTCACCGAGCACAGCCCGACGTGCGGCGCCCACCGGTCACGGCGCGAGGGCGGGATCTCGGCCGTCATGGCGTGGTGACCTCAGTTCGGCGTCGGCGCGGCCCTCGGCCGCTCAGTAGTCTGGCGCGACCGATCTCCGACCGATCCCCTGACCAGAAGGCCCTGTCGTTGTTCCTCCTCGAGTGCCCAACCCAAGCCTACGAATGGGGCTCGGCTGATGCGATCCCCGGTTTCCAGCGCCGCGAGCCCGAGGGCGGCCCGGTAGCCGAGGTGTGGCTGGGCACCCATCCCTTGGGGGTGGCCCACATCGTGGGGGACGACGCCCCACCCCGACCGCTGACGGAGGTGGCAGGCGAGCTCGCCTTCATGTTGAAGGTACTGGCCGCCGAGCGTCCGCTCTCGATCCAGGTGCACCCCAACGCGGCACGGGCACGGGCGGGGTATGCCGCCGAAGAGGAGCGGGGGGTGCCGCTGGGCTCGCCGGAGCGGGTGTTCAAGGACCCTCGGCCCAAGCCCGAGATGGTGGTCGCGCTGTCCACGTTCGACACGCTCGCCGGGTTCCGGCCGACCGCCGAGATCCTGCGGGTGCTCACGCCGCTGAGGCACCGCGTCGTCGAGGACCTCGCCCAACGCCTACGCAGCAACCCCGGCTTCGCCGGCATCGTCCACCTCGTCGAGGACCTGCTGCTCCAGCCACCCGGCGCTGATGACATCACCGCGATCGTGGAGCAGTGCCGCGTCGCGCTCGCCGACGGCATCGACATCAAGCGGGCCTACGCCACGGCGGTCGAGATCGAGGCGTTCTACCCCGGCGACGTCGGGGTACTCGTCTCCTTGTTGCTCAACCGGCTCACCCTCCAGCCCGGCGAGGCGGCATACCTCGGCACGGGGATCATCCACGCCCATCTCAGCGGGCTGTGCCTGGAAGTCATGGTCTCCTCCGACAACGTGCTGCGCGCCGGGCTCACCAGCAAGCACATCGACCCGGCCGGCCTCGTCCTGTGCCTGGAGGAGGGCATGTCCCGGGTGGCCCGCGTCACCCCGCAGCTCTTCGGGACGTCGACCGACGTCTTCAGCCCCACCCGTGAGTTCGCCCTCTCGATGACCCAGAGCTCGCAGGCGGACCCGGCCGGCGTGACCCTGCCCGCCTTCGGTCAGCGCCTGCTCATGTGCACCGGTGGCGAGGTGGCCCTGCTCAACGAGCGCGACGAGGTGCTCCACCTGCGACGTGGCGACGCGGCCTACGCGGATCAGAGCGATGGGACCCTGCGGGTCGTCGGCACCGGCGAGGTCGCCCAGGCGTACGCGCCCGGAGGGGCTCCGGGGCGCCTCGACGACGTCGTCTGACCGACCTGGAAGCTGACCACTGCGGACCGGATCCTGGCCTGGGGCCACGGTGTGGCGGTACCCCGGCCTCATAGCGGCCGTCGAAGCGGCCACCGCGCTGTGGTCACAACGTCTCCGCCGCTATGACGGCCGCTGCAGCAGCCCAACGGGCGGTCGGTGACGAGGCCGGGTGATGAGCGCCACCGGCTCGCCGTGGACGGTTACGGTGACGTCCACGCCGTCAGCAACCTGCTTCAGCACGGGGGCCGGGTGGTCGCGGAGGTCGCTCGCCGCGATGCTGGACATGTGGCAACACGTGTCACTTCTGCCGCACCCCGGCTCTAGAAGCTGGGCGCCATGTTGGTGAAGCGGCTGTAGTGGCCCTGGAAGGCCAGGACGATCGTGTCGGTGGGGCCGTTGCGGTGCTTGGCGACGATGAGGTCCGCCTCGCCCGCGCGGGGGCTCTCCCGCTCGTACGCCTCCTCGCGGTGCAAAAGGATCACCATGTCGGCGTCCTGCTCGATCGACCCCGACTCACGGAGGTCGCTCATCTGCGGCCTCTTGTCGGTGCGCTGCTCGCTGCCACGGTTGAGCTGCGAGATGGCGATGACGGGGACCTCGAGCTCCTTGGCCAGCAGCTTGAGGGCCCGGGAGAACTCGGACACCTCCTGCTGGCGGGACTCGACCTTTTTGCCCGACGACATGAGTTGCACGTAGTCGATGATGATGAGCCGCAGGTCGTTCGATTGCTTCAACCGGCGGGCCTTGGTGCGCATCTCGGGGAACGACACG
>JBDSYO010000455.1:0-4569 GCA_039925625.1 Lapillicoccus sp.
ATCACCGTCACCGCCCTACTGGTCGGGTACGCCGGTGAGCCGCTCATCGGCACCGCGCTCGCCGAGCTGTTGGGCGGAACAGGTCTGCCGTATGCCGCGCGACTCACCATCGCGGTGGCGCTCGTCCTCGTGTTCTCGACGGTGCTGCAGATGGTCCTCGGGGAGCTCGCGCCCAAGAACCTGGCCATCGCCCGGCCGGTGCCGCTGGCCCGCGCCCTCAGCCGGTCCACCCAGGTCTACCTCACCGTCGCCGGTCCCCTCATCGGGCTGTTCGACCGGGCCTCCAACCGGCTGCTGCGGCTCGTCGGCATCGAACCGGTCGAGGAGCTGGCAGCGGGGGCGACCAGCGCCGACCTCGGCCACCTCATCGACGCCTCGCGGCGCGGCGGCGTCCTCGACGCCGACCTGTCGCGGCTGCTCGAGCGGGGGCTGGCCTTCCGTGGGCTCACCGCGGAGCAGGCGATGACCCCCCGCGTCGCCGTGGCCACCGTGCCCGCCACGGCCACCCTGGCCGACGTCGCCGCGGCTCTCGCCTCGAGCCCGCACTCGCGCTTCCCCGTCGTCGCGCAGGACGTCGACGACGTCATCGGGATCGTCGGGGTCGCAGAGCTCATGCCCGTGCCCCGGGACCGCTGGGCGACGACCTCGGTGCGCGCGGCCTGCGTCCCGCCCGTGGTGCTCCCGGGCTCCGTGCCCCTCCCTGCGGCGCTCGAGCTGCTCCGCCGCTCGAGCCGTCAGCTGGCCGTCGTTGTCGACGAGTTCGGCGGTTTCGACGGCGTGCTCTCGCTGGAGGACATCGCCGAGGAGGTCGTCGGCGACATCGTCGACGAGGGCGACGCCGCTGACCTTGTGGCGACGCCGGCCACCGAAGCGATCTCCCGAGGCCCGCTCTCGGCCCGGCTACGGCTCGACGAGGTCGAGTCGGTGACCGGTATGCGTCTGCCGGCCGGACCGGACTACGGCACCGTGGGCGGGCTCGTCCTCGAGCGGCTCGGCCGCGTGGCCCGGCCGGGTGACGTCGTCGTCGTCGACGAGGTGCCCGACCCGGCCGACCTCGCCGACCTCGCCGACCGCCTCGACCGCCTCGACCGCCTCGACCGCCTCGACCGCGACGACGCCGGCGAGCCGGCGAAGCCCGGACGCATCGTCATCCACGTCGACGAGGTGGAGCGGCACGTCCCGTGGCTGGTCACGCTGGCCCGGCAGCCGTCCGGGGGCGCGGAGCCGGCGCAGCGGGAGGGGAACCCGTGAGCCCCCTGCTGTCCTTGAGCCTCTCGGTGCTGCTGCTCGTGCTGAACGCCTTCTTCGTCGCCGCCGAGTTCGCCGTGGTCTCCGCCCGCCGGCACCGTCTCGAGGTCGCGGCGGCCTACGGAGGGCGGGGGGCGCGCGCGGCCGTGCGCAACAGCCGGGAGCTGTCCCTCGGCCTGGCGGGTGCCCAGCTCGGGATCACGCTGGCCACCCTCGGCCTGGGCGCCCTCGCCAAGCCGGCGGTGGCCGACCTGCTGGAGCCGCTCCTCGCCCTGACCCCGCTGCCCGAGGCGTTCGCCGCCGGCATCGCGACGGTGCTCGCTGTCGCCGTCGTCGTCTTCCTGCACATGGTCGTCGGCGAGATGGCGCCGAAGTCCTGGGCCATCAGCCACCCGGAGCGCTCGGCCGTGCTTCTCGGCGTGCCGTTCCGTGCCTTCACGACGGCGACACGTTGGGTGCTGGAGGGTCTCAACGCGGTGGCCGACCGGCTCCTGCGGATCTGGCACGTCGAGCCGGCGGAGGAGGCGTCGACCGCGCAGGGTCCGGCCGAGCTGCGCCTGCTCATCGGCGCGTCCCGGGAGCACGGGCTCCTCGAAGCCGGGGCGGGGCGCCTGCTCACGCGGGTGCTGGAGCTGTCGGGGACCCCCGTGTACGCCGTGACGCTCCCCTGGGCCGACGTCGACCGGGTCCCGCTGACCGCAACCGCCGACGACGTCGTTCGCGCCGCCTCCCTCGGGGGGCACTCGCGACTCGTCGTCGTCGGGGGTGACGGACGGCCCGTCGGGCTGGTGCACGTGCGCGACGCCCTCCTCACCGACGGCGGCACCCCGGTGGTGGAGCTCGTCTACGAGACGGTGCGGCTCGACGTGCACGCCACCGTCGTCGACGCCCTCGGACGGATGCGGGCCGAGCGGGCCCAGCTCGCCCTGGTCGTGGAGCCGGGGGAGACCGGTGGTCCGGGGGTCACCGCAGGGACGGGGGACACCGTCATCGGGATCACCGCGCTCGAGGACCTGCTCGCGCGGGTGCTCGGGGAGTTCGAGGACGAGACCGACCTCCCCTCTCGGTGAGGCGGCGCGGCGCCCGTCCTCAGCCGGGCTGCCCGGCCCGGTAGACGTGCATCGAGGCAGCCGCGACCTCGACCGGCCCGCTGCCCGGGCGGACGACCTCGGCGCCTCGGGGGCGGTCCCAGGCGCTGTCCCAGAGCCGCTCGTAGGCGAGGAGTCCCGGGGGGGAGGGCAGTGTCACCGTCGTGGGGTGGGCGCCGCCGTGGACGAGGACCAGGGCCGAGCGCTCGCCGAGCTCGGCGCCGTCGAGGTACATCGCCAGGGTGCGCACCGACGGGTCGGTCCACACGTGGGACGCCATCGGCTGGCCGGCCCCGTCGTACCACGCGATGTCGGTCGACCCGTCGTCGCCGACCGCCCGGCCGGACGGGAACGTGCGTTGGCGCAGCACCGGGAGGGTGGCCCGCAGCCGCACAAGGAACCGCGTCGTCTCCAGCAGGTCCTCCTGCCACGGGGCCAGGTCCCAGTCGAACCACGACAGCTCGTCGTCCTGGCAGAACGCGTTGTTGTTGCCCTGCTGCGTACGCCCGATCTCGTCGCCGGCGTTGATCATGGGGACCCCGGTGGCCGTGAGCAGGGTGCCGAGCAGGTTGCGCATCGAGCGGCGCCGCGCCTGCTCGAGCGCTGCCGACTCCGACGGGCCCTCCACGCCGTGGTTCCACGACAGGTTGTTGTCACTGCCGTCGCGGTTGCCCTCCAGGTTGATGTCGTTGTGCTTGACGTCGTACGTCGTCAGGTCGCGGACGGTGAACCCGTCGTGCGCCGCGACGAAGTTCACCGACGCGATCGGCCCGCGGTCACGCGTACCGAAGAGGTCGCGTGAGCCGGCCAGCCGGGTCGCGAGGTCCTGCACGCCGTGGCCGGCCCGGCCGTCGGTGTCTCGGGCCACGTCGGTCAGCCAGAACGAGCGGACGCCGTCGCGGAACCGGTCGTTCCACTCCCCGAACGGCGGCGGGAACTGGCCGGTGCGCCAGCCGTGCATGCCGAGGTCCCACGGCTCGGCGATGTTCTTGACCCGGGAGAGGACGGGGTCGGTGCGCAGTGCGACGAGGAACGGGTGGTTGGGGTCGTAGTCGTCCGCGCGGCCTCGAGCCAGGGCCACCGCCAGGTCGAAGCGGAACCCGTCGACGTGGCACTCCTGCACCCAGTAGCGCAGTGAGTCGAGCACCATCCGGCAGACGACGGGGTGGCGCAGGTCGAGGGTGTTGCCGCATCCCGTCACGTCGATGTCGTGGCCGCGGTCGTCGAGGCGGTAGTAGGCGCGGTTGTCGAGCCCGCGCCAGCTCAGGGTCATGCCGATGGCGCTCTGCTCGGCCGTGTGGTTGTAGACGACGTCGAGGATGACCTCGATGCCCGCGCGGTGCAGCAGCTTGACCATGCCCTTGAACTCGTCGAGCACACCCTGCGGGTCGGTGGCGGCGGCGTACGCGGCGTGGGGGGCGAAGAAGCCGAGGGTGCTGTAGCCCCAGTGGTTGGTCAGGCCGCGCCGGGCGACCTCGGGCTCCGTCGTGAACGCGTGCACCGGCAGCAGCTCGACCGCGGTCACCCCGAGTCGCGTGAGGTGCTCGATGGTCACGGGGTGGGCCAGCCCGGCGTAGGTGCCGCGCAGCGGCTCGGGGATGCCGGGCAGGCAGCGGGTGAGGTTGCGGACGTGCACCTCGTAGACGACGGTGTCGGCGAGCGAGCGGTGCAGCGGCGCGTCGCCCTCCCAGTCGAAGCGCTCGTCGACGACGACGCCGCGCGGTGCGAACGGCGCCGAGTCGCGGTCGTCGCGCAGACCGGTGTCGCCGGCCAGCTCGACGCCCACCTGGTGTCCGAACGCCTCGGGGGCGAGGGTGACCGCGCCCTCGACGGCGCGGGCGTAGGGGTCCAGCAGCAGCTTGTTGTCGTTGTACCGCAGGCCCAGCTCGGTATGCCAGGGGCCTGACGCGCGCAGGGCGTACCGCTGGCCCGGACCGACCCCGCGCAGGTGACCGAACCAGAATCCGTGGGCCCGCTCGGTGAGGGGGATGCGTCGTTCGGAGGCGCCTTCGCGGTCCCCGGCGTCGAACAGGCACACGTCGACGGCGTCCGCGTGGCCGGCGTAGACACACAGGTCGACGCCGCCGTCCACCATGGTGATCCCGGGCGGGGGAGGCAGGTCCCGGAGGGGTCGCGGCGGCGGCGGGGGCGGCATGCCGCCAGCGTAGGGGGCCGTTACGGTGTCTCCCATGAGCGATCCGACGAGCCTGCCGAACTTCCCGCCGCCGGCCGA
>JBDSYO010000456.1:0-6511 GCA_039925625.1 Lapillicoccus sp.
TGACGGTGACCGCGGAGTCCTTGGCGGTCACGGCCGCGGAGGCCTTGGTGGCGTCGTCGCCGGTGACCGGGGTGTCGCTCGAGCCGCCCCCACCACCGCCGTGTCCGCCGCCGGTGCTCTGGGTGACGGTGGTGAGGTCGGCGCTGACGTCGAACATCACCGGGGCGCCGGCCTTCGTGCCGAGGACGTCGTACGACCCGTCGGGGTCCTTGCGCACGGAGGTGACGGTGACCGCGGAGTCCTTGGCGGTCACGGCCGCGGAGGCCTTGGTGGCCTCGTCGCCGGTGACCGGGGTGTCGCTCGAGGCGCCGGGCGAGCCGGCCGATCCGGCTGTGGCGTAGCCGCCCGAGGCGGCCGGAGAGGCCGTAGTGGTGGCGGCGCTCGCGTTCGAGACGCCGAAGGCGATGGCACCGGCGCTCGCCAGCGCTCCGACGGCAATACCGACTCTCTTGAGGTCCATGTGAGTGCTCCTGATCGTGTATCCGCCTGTTGCGCCGGGGGGTTCGCTGATATCCCGACAGTCGGCGCCTCGACTGTCGAGCCGCTGTCGAACCCGTGGGCGCCACCTACGACCCGGTACGCGACGGCTCAGCGGCGGTGGGCCTGCACGAAGGGGCAGCTGAAGGGATCCCGGCTCGAAAGCCCGACGTCGTTGAGGTAGGCGATGACGGTCGCGTAGGAGGCCGTCAACGACGTCTCGGTGTAGAGGATGCCGCGCTCGGCGCAGAAGGCCCGGACCAGAGGCTGGGCGCGGCGCAGGTTCGGGCGGGGCATGCTGGGGAAGAGGTGGTGCTCGATCTGGTAGTTCAGCCCGCCCATCGCCAGGTCGACCAGCCAGCCGCCCCGCACGTTGCGCGACATCAGCACCTGGCGGCGCAGGAAGTCGACCGTGGCGTCGCGGGCCAGCACCGGCATCCCCTTGTGGTTGGGGGCGAACGCGGCGCCGAGGAAGAAGCCGAAGACCGCGGTCTGCACGAGCATGAAGGCCGCGACCTTCACCGGTGCCATCACCGCGAGCAGGGCCGTCGCCGGCAGCGCGAAGCGCGCCAGGATGAGCACGGCCTCGAGGCGTCGGTAGGGGAGGTCGGGGCGTTCGGCCAGGGTGCGTATGCCGGCCGCGTGCAGGTTGGCTCCCTCCAGGAACAGCATCGGGAAGAACAGGTAGCCCTGCCGGCGGGTGATCGGCGCCAGCCATCTGGGTCGCTCGGCGGCTGCCTCCGGCGTGAACACCAGCCCTCCGGGGGCGATGTCGGGGTCGCGGCCGACCTGGTTGGGGCTGCGGTGGTGGCTGTTGTGCTTGTGCGTCCACCAGCCGTAGCTGAGGCCGAGGACCGACGTCGACACCAGGCGGGACGCCCACTCGTTGGCCTGGGGCCGGCGGAAGACCTGACGGTGGGCGGCATCGTGGGCGAAGAAGCCGAACTGGCTGAGCAGGACGCCCCAGAGCGTGGCGACGGCCAGCTGCCACCAGCGGTCCCCGACGAGCAGTGTGGCGATGACGGCCGCCGCTGCGATGAGGGTGAGGGCGCCGATGCCCCGGGCGTAGGCCCCGCGCCGGCGGTGCAGCAGCCCATGGGCGCGCACCTGGGCCGACAGCGTCGCGAAGTCGCTGGCGGCTCGATGACCCCTTCCCCGCACGGGAGGTCGGGACGCAGCCGAGACGGTCGTCTCCGGGAACGGCTTGGCCGCCGGCTGCGGCAGAGGAGGTGACAGATCAGTGCGCATATCCAGACCTCGGGTCGCAGCGGGAGCGCTACCGCGTCCGGGGCAGCAGCCACGTGGATGGCGCCCTCAGTCTTCGATCCGCCACCACGGCTGTCAACCCCACGTCGGGGCCGGTGACCGGTCTGGGGGGGCTCGTCAGCTCGCCGTCAGGAAGCCGGATGCGGCTGCGGCCGGGACGTGCTCCTCAGGGCCGCAGCGTCAGGGTGCCGTTGATGACGTGCGAGGCGACGGTGAGCAGGGGCCGGCCCGAGCCACGGGCGAACCGGCGCATCACGGCGAAGGACGCGTCGGGGTCGAGGTTCAGCCGCTCGGCCAGCACTCCCTTGGCCTGTTCGATGACGATCCGGCTGTTGAGGGCGCCCTGGAGCTGCTCGGCGAGGACCGCCCGCTCCGAGACGGCCCGTTCCTGCAGCAGCCCGATGGTGGCCATGTCGGCCAGTCCCCGACCAAGGGCGATGTCCGTTTCGGACAGGCGGCCGGGCTTCACGCGGTAGACGTTCATGGACCCGATGACCTGGTCACGCAACCGCATGGGCAGCGCGTGCACCGTGGAGTATCCGGCTCGCTCGGCCGCGGGCTGGAACCGCGGCCACCGTTGTCCCGCCTCGGCGATGGGGACGTTGGTCACGGCCTCCCCGGTGCGGAAGCAGTCGACGCACGGCCCCTCGCCGTGCAACAGCTCGAGGGCCTCCAGCTCCTGGATCTGATGGGAGGTGGCCGTGATGACCTGCAGATGCCCGCGCTGGTCGGCGAGCATCAGCCCGGCGGCGTCCGCATCGAGCAGCTCCACGGTCGTCTCGGTCAGGGTGTGCATGAGGTCGATGACGTCGAACTCCGCCACCATCGTGTCGGCGAGCGCGACGAATACCTCCAGGAGACGCTGCTGGGTCACCATCGAGCTGCCTTCCGGTGCGGGTCATGATCCTACCGGCGGGGGTCGCTCTCCGGGCCAGCGGTGGTGCCGTTGCGCGGCACTCCCCCATTGTGGCGCGTTCCCGCTCCGAACTGGAGCGTCCGGGCCAGGACGTCGACGGCGACGTCGACCAGGGGCCGCTCGGAGGAGTATGCCCGACCGCGCAGCAGGAGGAACGCCTCCGCGAGGCCGACCCCGGCCTGCACGGCGACCAT
This sequence comes from Lapillicoccus sp., assembly GCA_039925625.1. Taxonomy (GTDB): domain Bacteria; phylum Actinomycetota; class Actinomycetes; order Actinomycetales; family Dermatophilaceae; genus Lapillicoccus. The sequence goes on from JBDSYO010000456.1 coordinate 2,854, forward strand.
CCCGCTCGCCTGGTGGATCCGCGCCTGATGCTGGGCCGGGTCGCTCCAGCCGGGGTGCACGCTGTCGTCCAGCGGCATCTGGTCCTGGAGGTGGAGCAGCACCCGGACGGCCGCGTCCGCGAACCCGAGCGCCTCCCGCAGCTCGACATCGGTGAGGTCACCGGGCCGAGTCCGGTACAGCGCGAGCACGCCCATCCGGATCGCGCCCAGCTGCACGGGGAAGGCGAAGGCCGCTTCGACCCCTGCCTCGAGGGCGGCCGGCCCGAACCCCGGCCACCTGATCGACGCCGTACGCCGAAGCTGGGCCTGGAGCACCGGGCGTCCCGAGGTCGACGCGTCGGAACAAGGCCCTTCCCCGGTGACGAGCTGGAGGTCCTCCATCGAGTGGGCCTGCTCACCCGCCGCCCCGACCAGGCCCGCGAGGCCCGTCGATGTCCACAAGGTCATGGCGGCGGCGTCGGCGGGCACGGCCACCCGGCAGCGCTCACAAAGCAGCTGAGGCAACGAAACTCGGCCAGTGCGCTGCGCGACGGCCAGGTCGGCGAGGATGTCGGTGACCCGGTCCGAGCCCATCCGTCCACCGCCCTTGGCTGCCGTCCCCCCGCTGCCGACGAACGAGGGCCGCGGGTCGTCAACGCCGTTCACACCGTAGTGGTGGCTCATCCGTGCCGGACCGGCCGGGTGGTCCTTGACCGTCGACGTCGCGCATCGCGGTGACGCAGGTGTTGACACGGAGCGGGTCGCGTGTCACCTTGAGGAGGTACCTCCTCGTTGCCCCAGTCCCGGTAGCGCATTCTGAGAATGCCGCCTCGCACTGGGGCAATTCTGTTGATGACACGCGCTTCTCGTCATCCGGGCGAACGGGTGCCCCCGCCCGCCCCGCGCCGAGGGACCGTGTCGACCCGAGCCCCGGTCGGTCGCCTGACCGCAGCCGTCGGGCACCCCACCGGACCACGTGTCCCTCGTCGCAGCCCTGGTCGAGCAGAGAGGAGTGGTGAGCCACCTCCGCCCGTCCGCTCCCCCGCGGACGGGAAGCGAGGGTGATCAGCGCCACCGGTGGCCGTACCACAGGCCGGAGGTGCCGGGCGTCCCCATCCCGGCGTCCACCCATCCCGTCAGCAGCTGGTCTCTCGGGTCCTGCTCGTCCCCTGTCGGGCAGGACCCGAGGCCCCCACCGCGATGTCGTCGCCCTGCCCGAGCCACGAGGTCAGCACCGCGGGTAGGTCAAGTCTTCGCCCGCCGTCATCCCGGGTCAACCCCTCGCCCCGGAGGAATGGCGCGCGCCGTCTAGCGTTGCGACTGCGCGGCCCGGGCGGCCACGGCGCTCGTCGACGCGGGCTGGGCCGGCGCCGACCAGTCGCCGGTGTCCGACGCATACATGGTCCCGTATGTCGCGGTGCCGGGCTGGGTGCGCCACCCCTGCGCCAGGGGGCCGAGATCCACCCCGTCGTAGCCGATCTCGTCCAGGAGGGAGAGGGCGAGCGTCTTGGCGTCCGCGTCGTCACCGGCCAGCGTCAGGGCGCTGCGGTCGGCGCTGCCAGCGGGGCGGGCCAAGGATCCGAGGTGGGCGGCCGTGATGTTGTTGAACGCCTTCACGACGTGCGCCTGCGGCAGGTGGGCCTGCAGCAGCTCGGACGATGTCGTCCACCCGTCGTCGAGCACACTGACCTGGCCGTCGCGTAGCGGGTAGTAGTTCATGGTGTCGATGACGAGCTTGCCGCGCAGCGGCTCGACGGTCACGTCGGCCAGGTTCTTGAACGGGATCGTCACCACGACGACGTCACCGGCCTCAGCGGCCTGCTGCGGGGTACCGGTCCTCGCTCGCGGTCCGAGCTCGCTAGCGAGGGCCGCCAGCGTCTCCGGGCCCCTGCTGTTGCTCATCACGACCTCGTGACCCGCGGCGACCGCGAGACGTGCGACGGTGCTGCCGATGTTGCCACTACCGATGAAACCCCAGGTCGTCATGGGTCGGTCAACGGATCGCCCCCGACGGGCATTCCCCCTCCGACGAGGACAGCCTCAGGAGTCGTGCGGTGCAGGGACGGAACTCTGTGCGGTGCAGGGCACGAACGGGATGGAGGGTGGACGTGAAGGGACTCGAACCCCTGACCTCTCGCGTGTGAAGCGAGCGCTCTAACCAGCTGAGCTACACGTCCGGGCGATGAAATCGCGCCCTGAGGATAGCGGGGGGCGGCAGCGTTGACGTAATCGGCCCCCGGCGAGGTCACACCCCCGGCAGCACCTGCAACCAGGCCTCGACCTGGTCGGGCAGCCACCCCGGGGTGCCCGACCACGCGAAGAAACCCCAGAACACGACGGCGACCACGCTGGCGGTGCCGAGTCCCACGAGGCCGGCCACCCACCAGGGCTGCGTGCGCAGCCACGTGTTCCACTCCTCCAGGCGCGCGCGACCCCACCGGAGCAGTCGCTGGGCGAACTCGAACTCGGAGGCCAAGATGGCCAGGCCGACGAACACGATGAGCCAGCCCGGACCCGGCGCGGGCACCGCGACGAGGCCGACGACGAGCACGACGGCGCCGACGACCCCGACGGCCCCGCGGTAGAGCCGACGGGTGGTGGGGTGCGCCCGGATGCGCCGTCGCCAGGCCCAGTCGTCGTCCTGCGCGTCCAGCACGATGTTGTCGTCGGTGTCCTCGGGAGGGCGGGTCACGGGTCGAGGTCCTTGCCCGCTCGCCGTACGAAGACCGCGGCCGCCCTGGCCGTCACCGGCCCGGGCTCCAGTGCTCGCCCGTCGACGGCGTGCACAGCCATGACGTCGCGCGTGGAGCTGGTGATGAAGACCTCGTCCGCCGACCGGAGGACGTCCAGCGGCAGGGCGCGCTCCACGACCGGCATACCCTCGGCGCGGCACCACTCCAGCACGAGCGCGCGGGTGATGCCCTCGAGCAGCCCGGAGTCGGCCGGGGGCGAGACGATCGTCCCGTCGAGCACGACGAACACGTTGCTGCCCGTACCCTCGCAGAGCTCGCCCCGGGTGTTGGCGAACACCGCCTCCATGCCCCCACGGGCCTTGGCGTAGGCCAGTGCGACGACGTTGTCGGCGTAGGACGTCGTCTTCAGGCCGACCGTCGCCGCACGCTCGTTGCGGGTCCAGGGAACGGTGACGAGCGCGGCCGACGCCGGAGGTCGGGGCTGGTCGACCGCCGTGACGATGGTCGTCGAGGGGGCCGAAGGGGAGCGGTCGGAGCCGAGCGGGGCCGGGCCGGCGGTCACGGTGTAGCGCAGCCGGCCGAAGCCGATCGGGTCGCCCTCGGAGAGCACCGCCGCGATCCCCTCGGCGAGGAGGCCGTGGTCGGCGGGCGGCAGTCCCAGACCCGCCAGCGACCGGTCGAGCCGGCGGGCGTGCCGGGTCAGGGCGAAGGCCCGGCCGCCCTCGACCTTGGCGGTCTCGAAGGCGCCGTCCCCCACCGTCACGCCGTGGTCCACCGCGGTCAGTGCGGCCTCCCCTGGATCCCGCAGCCGACCGTCCACCCAGACCCGCACCGTCATACCGCCCACCCTTCCAGACCCCGTCCAGGGCGTTGACCAGCCAACGACGCCGTCGGAGTGGGTGTTCCGCCCCGCCCCGGCCCGCCTCCCCCGTGCGGTGCCGGAGTCGCGGGATGATCGGCCCATCGACGCCACGACCCTGCCTCCC
>JBDSYO010000457.1:0-3082 GCA_039925625.1 Lapillicoccus sp.
CGCATCCCCTGCTTCTTGGCGAACCGCAGCTGCTGGTAGTCCCAGTAGGTGTAGGTGCCCGGCCCGAGGGCGTGCGGTCGCACGACGTCCTCGAACCCGGCGTCGACCACGCCCTGGAACGCCGCCCGCTCGCCCGGCGAGACGTGGGACTTGTCGAGGTAGAACTCCATGCTCCACACGTCCTCGTCTCGGGGCGCGATGTTCCAGTCGCCCATCAGCGCGACCTGCGCCGTGGGGTCGTCGGCCAGCCAGCCGCGTGCGGTCGTGGCGAGGTGCTCGAGCCAGTCGAGCTTGTAGGCCATGTGGGGGTCCTCGAGGTGGCGCCCGTTGGGCACGTAGAGCGACCAGACCCGCAGGCCGCCGACGGTCGCCCCGATGGCCCGCGCCTCGCCCTCGACCGGCTCGCCCCAGCCCGGCATCCCGGCGAACCCGACCTGGACGTCCGCCAGACCGACCCGGGACGCGATGGCGACCCCGTTCCACTGGTTGAACCCCACGTGGGCCACCTCGTAGCCCAGCGCCTCGATCCGGTCGCGCGGGAACTGGTCCTCGCGGGCCTTGGTCTCCTGGACCGCGAGCACGTCGACGTCGGACCGTTGCAGCCACGCCTCGAGCCGGTCGATGCGGGAGCGGATGGAGTTGACGTTCCAGGTGGCGATACGCACCGATCAACCCTAAGCGCCTACGCTGACGAGCATGACGACCGCGCTGGTGACCGGAGCGACGTCGGGGATCGGCTACGAGTTCGCGCGTCAGCTCGCCGAACGGGGTCACGACATCGTCCTCGTCGCCCGTGACCGGGTACGGCTGGAGAACGTGTCCGACGAGCTGCGCCGCGACTACAAGGTGCGGTCCGAGGTGCTCGTGGCCGACCTGTCGGACCGCGCCCAGATCGAGAAGGTCGCGCAGCGGATCGCCGACGAGGCCCGCCCGGTCGACCTCCTGGTCAACAACGCCGGATATGGCCAGAAGCGTGGCTTCCTCACCAACGAGGTCGAGGACGAGGTCGCCATGCTCGACGTCCTCTGCACCGCGGTGCTCGTCCTGTCCCACGCCGCCGGCCGGGCCATGCGCGCCCGGGGCCGCGGCGGCATCATCAACGTCTCGTCGGTCGCCTCGTACGCCGCGATGGGCACCTACTCGGCGGCCAAGGGCTGGGTACGCCTGTTCTCCGAGGGCCTGTCGCGCGAGCTCGCGGGCAGCGGGGTGACCTGCATGGCCCTCTGTCCCGGCTTCACGCATACCGAGTTCCACGAGCGCGGCCGGATGAACATGTCGCAGCTGCCGGAGTTCATGTGGCTCGACGCGCCGAAGGTCGTGCACCAGGGCCTCGACGACGCCGCGCGCGGGAAGATCGTGTCCGTGCCGGGGCCGCAGTACAAGGCCCTCGTCGGCGTCATGAGCGCCGTGCCCCGCAGCCTCGTGCGCGACGTCTCGAGCGCCCTGCACCGACGGCGCCGCACCCAGGGCTGAGCCCGGCCGCCCGCACGGAATCCGCCAAAGGTCACCTCTGGCGTTCTGGGGTGGCCGAGAGGTCACGTTGTGCTGAATCCGGGGCCCGGGAAGGACCAAAGCTGACCACCCGGGACGGCGGGAACGCCAAAGGTGACCTTTGGCGGCAGAAGCCGTGGGCTGACCTGGTCTTCGAGGTGTACCTAGGCTGCGCCTGTGGGCGTCATTCTCGAGTGGGGGCCGACGGGTGCGGCCGCGCTGGCGCCCCGGGTCGGCGTGGCCGTCGTCGTCGACGTCCTCAGCTTCTCGACCACGGTCACCGTGGCGGCCGACCTCGGGGTCGAGGTGGTGCCGCACCGGTGGGCCGACGACTCGGCCGCGGCCGTCGCCGAGCAGCGCGGGGCGGCGCTCGCGGTAGCGCGCCACGCGGCCGTCCCCGGGCAGGTCAGCCTGTCGCCGGCGACGTTCCGGACGGCCACCGGCCTGACCCGGGTCGTTCTCCCGTCGCCCAACGGCTCGACGATCTGCGCGCTGCTGGCCGAGGCGGGGGTCGAGGTCGTCGTCGCGAGCCTGCGCAACCGGCGGGCGGTGGCGCGGGCCGTCGAAGGCCGCGAGGTCCTCCTCGTCCCCGCCGGTGAGCGCTGGCCCGACGGTTCGCTCCGGCCCGCGGTCGAGGACCTCTGGGGCGCCGGCGCGGTCGCGGCGGCGCTGGACGACCTCGGGGCGGCCCACCTGTCCGACGAGACTCAGGCCGCCGCGGCGGCATACCGGCTGGTCGAGCCCCGTCTGGCCGAGGCGCTCCACGCCTGCGCGAGCGGGCTCGAGCTCGACGGTCGGGGGTATGCGTCGGACGTCGCCATCGCGGCCGAGCTCGACTCGAGCCACGCGGTTCCGCGGCTGGTCGACGGGGTGCTGGTCGGCTAGTAGAGCCCGTCGCGGTAGCTCGGCCCGTAGTAGCGCTCCAGCTCCTCGATCGGCTCGTCGGGGCGTTCGAGGGTGTGGGCGATGCGCGCCCGCGACGGCACGGCGTCCGGCTCCCACGTCTCCGGCTCCCACAGCTCGCTGCGCAGGAACGCCTTGGCGCAGTGGAAGAAGACCTCCTCGACCGTGACCTCGAGGGCGAGCACCGGGCGATGACCCTTGACGACGAGGTCGTCGAAGTAGGCCGCGTCGCTCACCACCCGCGCCGAGCCGTTGACGCGCAGGGTGTCGCTGCGACCGGGGATGACGAAGACGAGGCCGACGTGGGGGTTGGCGAGCACGTTGAGGTAGCCGTCGACGCGGCGGTTGCCGGGACGCTCGGGCAGCGCCAGGGTCCGGTCGTCGAGCACGCGAACGAACCCGGCGGGGTCGCCCTTGGGCGACGCGTCACACCGGCCGTCGGCGCCCGACGTCGACAGGACGCAGAACCGGGCGGCCTCGAGCCACTCGACGTGCAGCGCCTCGAGCCGGGGGCGCACCTTGTCGGCGACCCGCTGGACGGGGTGGCCGACGACCGCCCTCAGCTCGGCCTCTTTGGCTACGTATGTCGTCACGCATACCAGCGTATGCGGGCCCGACCGACTGGCTCGAGTCCGATTTTCCGGGCCGAACGGGGCCGAAAGCGGGTTCGGGCCAGTCGATCGGGCCC
>JBDSYO010000458.1:0-8581 GCA_039925625.1 Lapillicoccus sp.
CATCGACGCCACGACCCTGCCTCCCCGGACCCCCCGCCCAGGGGGTATGCGTCGCGCGATACGGCGCGGGGGCGTCGGCGCCCTCCTCGTCGGCGCCACGCTGCTGACGAGCGCCTGCGTCGACCCCGAGCCGGAGTCGCCGGCCGCCGCGACGACATCCGCTCCCCCGCCCGCCACGGCAGCCACGGCAGCCACGCAGACCCTGGGGGCCACCGGCTCGGCGTCCGGGCCCGCGCCCGCCTCCCCCGCGGCGACCGCGGCGACCGCGGTGCCGACGGCGACGCTTGCGCTCACCGCCGACTCGCCGATCACGCTCGCGTTCGGCGGTGACGTCCACTTCGAAGGTGTCGTGGCCCGCCTGCTCACCGGTGGCGTCGGTCTCGGTGCCCTCCGCACCGTGCTCGGCCCCGCCGACGTCGCGGTCGTCAACCTCGAGACGGCCATCACCGACCGAGGCACCGAACAGCCCAAGATCTACCACTTCCGCACCAGCCCGGCCGCGCTGACCACCTTGCAGCAGGCGGGGGTCGATGCGGTGAGCATGGCGAACAACCACGCGGTCGACTACGGCGCCGACGGTCTCGCCGACACCCTGGCGGCGCAGGCGGCGAGCCCCATCCCGGTCGTCGGGATCGGCCGCGACGCCGCTCAGGCGTTCGCCCCCGCGGTGTTCACCGTGCGCGGCACGACGGTCGCAGTCCTCGCCTCCACCCAGGTCGACGACTTCACCGTGCACGCCTTCCCGGCCACCGACAGCCGGCCCGGCATCGCCGGGAACCTCGACGACACCAGGCTGCTGTCCGCCGTGCGGTCGGCTCGCGAGGCGTACGACGTGGTGGTCGTCTTCCTGCACTGGGGCAGCGACTACGTCGGCTGTCCCGACGGCCCGCAGGTCGCCACGGCTACCGCGCTCTCGCGGGCCGGGGCGGACGTCGTCGTCGGGGGCCACTCGCATCGGGTGCAGGGCGCCGGCTGGCTCGGTCGCACGTACATCGGCTACGGGCTCGGGAACTTCGTGTGGCTCAACAGCCGTGGCCCGGCCGACGCGGTCAGTGGGGTGCTGACCGTCGCGGTCGACCCGGTGGCGGCCCGTGCCGGGCGAGGCCAGGACGCCGTGCAGCGGGCGGCCGGGCCATCGGTCGTCACCTCGGGAACGTGGACGCCACTGGTCATCGGCGCCGACGGCGTGCCGGTCGCGCCCGGCTCTGCCGCGGCGGCGGCACAGAACGACGCGTGGAGCCAGGCCCGCACGTGCGCCCGCCTGGCGTCCCACCCCTGAGCCGAACGGCGAACGGGGTCAACGGTATTCATGGTCGGCCACTGACCTCCCGCCGGACGCGGCGACGAGATGACCGTTATGGGCCAATCCGGGGACGTGGCAGATGGGTCTCGCTACCATCGAACGACGGGCTCGTTCCACGGCGGCGTCACTGTCGGTGGCCCGTCGCGTGTTCGACTCGGAGGCGGACGTGGCGCAGCTCATCGTCGGACTGACCCCGGCACTGGCGTCTGCCCTTGCGCGTGGTGTGCGTACCAGGGGCACCACGCGCCTACATCACCTCACCACCAGCGCCCATCTCGACCTGCAGCCACAGCACTCCAGATCGCTCGACGCGCTCCGGACGGCCCCCGCGGGGGCCGCGTCCGACGCCGCCGACGACGAAACCATCTGGTTCTGGGCCGAGACCGGCGACGGCGACCAGCCGACGGATCTCTGGACGCAGCTCCTGAACATTCCCGGCGTCACGGCGGCCTACGTCAAGCCGCCGGACGGGCCGCCGTAGCCGTTCCTCACCCATCACGAGACCACGGAGGACCACCATGCCACCCAGCAAGCGCACGCCGGCCAAGAAGACCACTACCCCACGCGCCGCTCGGAGCGGCGGTGCCCGCAACGGCGCGGCTCGTTCCACGTCGACGTTCGGGTCGCCCGAGCTCATCGTCATGGCCGATCCCGCGGCCGCCCTGCGGATGGGCGCGGGCGGGGTCACCTCGCGCGGCGGCGCCGACACGCGCGCCCTCGACCGCGTCGCCTCGAGGTCCAGCGTCACGCTCCGGCCGTTGTTCGGCCCCGAGGACCGGGTGCGGCTGCAGGCCGAACGGCTGCTGCCCAACGCCCTCGCGCCGGTGCCCGACCTGTCGCTGTACTACCACGTCGAGGCTCCCGCCGCGGAGCTCGACGACCTCGCCGACGAGCTCGGCGCCGCCGAGGGGGTGCAGGCGGCCTACGTCAAGCCGGCCAGCGAGCCGCCGGTCATCAACGACATGGCGCCGGCCCCGGAGGACGCCCCGCCCACCACCCCTGACTTCATCGCCAACCAGCTCTACCTCGAAGCCGCCCCCGGCGGGGTCGACGCCCGGTACGCCTGGACCTGGCCGGGTGGCGGCGGCGCCGGAGTGAGCATCATCGACTGCGAGTGGGGCTGGCACTTCGACCACGAGGACCTCACCGGCAACCAGGGGGGCATCGTCGTCGGCACGGGAAGCACCGACCGCAACCACGGCACGTCCGTCCTCGGTGAGATCAGCGGAGACCGGAACGCGTTCGGTATCACCGGGATCTGCCCCGACGCGGTCATCAGTGCGGCCGCGTTCTCCGGGCCCTCGGCGGCGACCATCCGGTCGGCGGCCGACCGGCTGGGAGCCGGCGACATCATCCTGCTCGAGATCCACCGGCCCGGGCCGCGGCACAACTTCCAGGGGCGCCAGGACCAGCTGGGCTACATCGCCATCGAATGGTGGCCGGACGACTTCGACGCCATCCGCTACGCGATCTCGCGCGGGATCATCGTTGTCGAGGCGGCCGGCAACGGCGCCGAGAACCTCGACGACGCCATCTACGCCACCCGGCCGTCGGGCTTCCCCGCCTCGTGGACCAACCCGTTCAACCGCGCCAACCGCGACTCCGGAGCCGTCGTCGTCGGCGCCGGTGCGCCACCACCCGGAACCCACGGGGTGTCCTGGGGAGCGGACCGGTCACGGCTGGACTTCTCGAACTGGGGCGCCCTCATCGACGCCCAGGGCTGGGGCCGTGAGGTCACGAGCACGGGGTACGGCGACCTCCAGGGCGGTGCCGACGAGCGGATCTGGTACACCAACCGCTTCTCCGGTACCTCCAGCGCCTCGCCCATCGTCGTGGGGGCGCTCGGCGCCCTGCAGGGGACGCTTCGAGCGGCCGGCAAGCCACTGATGACCCCGGCGACCGCGCGCAGCTGGCTGCGCACCACGGGCTCCCCGCAGCAGGACGAGCCGGGACGGCCGGCCACCCAGCGCATCGGAAACCGCCCTGACCTGCGCGCTCTCATCGCCGCCCACGTCAAGGGCCACTTCGGCATCGACAAGACGCTGATCAAGGAGCACAAGGCCGAGGCCAAGGACCTCAAAGACGTCAAGATCGAGAAGACCGAGATCAAGGAGCGGAAGGAGAAGATCGAGGTCAAGGAGATCAAGGTCGAGGTCAAGGAGCTGAAGAACGAGAAGATCGAGATCAAGGAGCGCAAGGAGAAGATCGAGGCGATCGAGGGCAAGCAGATCATCGTCGACCAGCACAAGAACCTCCTCGAGGGCGGCGGCAAGGGTCTCGTCGAAGGGGGCGGCGGCCTGGGCGGGGGCGTCATCAACCCCGGCCCCTCCGTCGGTGGTCAAGGGTCGGATCCCAGCCTCGACGCCCGGCTCACCTCGGTCGAGCAGTCGGTGGCCGCCCTGGCCCACTTCATCGGTTCCGAGCTGCGACCCGACCTCGGGTCCGGGGCCCTCAGCCGGGAGGCGGACGTTCAGGGTCAGGCCGACCAGGCCAAGCAGGGCAAGGATCTCAAGGACAAGGAGAACCTTGCCGAGAACTGAGGGGGCGGCTCGCCCGGTCACCGCCAGGGGACCGGGCGAGCTCGATCCGGTCGAGCCTGAGCCGCTCGAGCCTGAGTCGCTCGAGCCTCTCGAGTATGTGGTGCTCTGCGGTCCTGAGGACCGCTCCGCCCTCTGGGCGGCCCAGGCGCTACGGGACCGAGGGCTGCCGGTGCGCGTCGTGACGACGCAGGAGGTCGTCTACAGCACGAGCCTGCGGCATACGGTCGCGTCCGGCGAGGTCACCACCGCCGTACGCCTGGCCGACGGCACGCTCCTCGGGCCGGACCTGCGCGGCACCCTCAACCGGATGACGTGGGTGCCGACAGAGCACCTGGCCGGGGCGGACCCCGCCGACCGGGACTACGCCCAGCAGGAGATCTACGCCGTCCTGACGAGCGTCGTCCACGGCCTGCCCGGCGTGGTGCTCGGTCGGGCCGACGGACGCGGTCTGTGCGGCGCGGCATGGCGTCCGCCCGAGTGGATGACGCGGGCCGGGCGGGCGGGCCTGCTCGTCAGCGGCTACCGCTCCGGCGCACCGGCCCGGGCGCCGGCGGGCGGCATATCTCTCGTGGTGGTCGGTGACGAGGTCGTCGCCCCGGAGGGCGTGGTCGTGCCCCCGGATGTGGTGGCCGCCCTCCAGCGCCTCGCGCACGAGCACGGCTCGGGGCTGCTGGGAGTCGAGCTACACGCCGAGCGCGACGACGCGTGGCGCGTCGTGGCGGTGACGCCGGTGCCCGACCTGACCGGGCTCGGCGACCCGATCGTCGCCGCCCTGCACGCAGCACTGCTCGGCCGGGCGCGAGTGTCGGCATGATCCTCGTCGCGGGCATCCCCTCGGAGCCTCCCCTCGCCACCGTCCTCGACCGGCTGTCCGACCTGCGGGCCGACGTGCTCGTGGTCAACCAACGTCAGTTCGCCGACCTCGACCTGGCCTTCGTCGTCGACGAGCGAGGCCGGGTCGACGGGTTGCTGCGGGTGGGGCGCCGGCACGTGGCCCTGCGCGAAGTGTCGGCGGTCTACGTGCGGCTCATGGACTTCCGCAACCTGCCCGAGTACCGACGACTGCCCGAGGACGACCCCGAGCGGATGCGGTGCGCCCTGGTGATGGACGAGATCAGCGCCTGGGTGGACGTGTCCCCGGGGCGGGTGGTCAACCGCACCTCGGCGATGGCGTCGAACGGGTCGAAGCCCTACCAGGGCCAGCTGATCGAGTGCCACGGCCTGCGCACGCCGGAGACGCTCGTCACCAACGACCCGGAGCAGGCGCGAGCGTTCTATGCGAGCCGGGACCGCGTCGTCTACAAGTCCGCGAGCGGGGTGCGCTCCATCGTGCAGACCATGGCGGCCGCCGACGCCGACCGGCTCGAGCTGGTGCGGGCCTGTCCGGTGCAGTTCCAGACCTGGGTGCCGGGCCTGGACGTCCGCGTGCACGTCATCGGCGGGGAGGTCTTCGCCACCGCGGTGACGACGACGGCGACCGACTACCGGTATGCCGCGCGGCAGGTCGACGAGGCGGCCGGGCTGGAGGCGTACGAGCTCGACGGCGAGATCGCCGGTCGCTGCGTCGCGCTCGCCGCCGACCTGGGGCTCGAGTTCGCCGGCGTCGACCTCAAGCTGACGCCGGACGGGGAGGTCTACTGCTTCGAGGTCAACCCCAGCCCGGCGTACACCTACTTCGAGGACCAGACGAAGCAGCCGATCGCCGCAGCACTGGCCCGGCACCTGGCCGGCTGACGGGTTCCGTCGGCCGGCCAGGAGCTGGTGGTGCTGGTTCAGTGCTGGTTCAGTGCCGGCGGCCGCGACCGATGAGGACCCCGATGACCAGGCCTGCGACCGCGGCGCCCAGGTACGGCGCGTAGCTCCGTAGCAGCACGGGGAGCACGGTCGCCCCGAGGTCGAGAGCGTCGTCGTGGCTGCTGCCGGCGGGGACGAACGCCGGCCGGTCGACGTTGCGCGCCACGGCCGGTGCGGCGGGGGCGGGAACCGACGACGACGGGGCGGGAGCCGGTGACGGGGCGGGAGCCGGTGACGGGGCGGGGGCCGCCGACGTCGACGCGGCGGGAGCCGCTTCCGGCGCCGCCTCGGACCCGACGGCCGCGGCGGGGACCTCCTCCGCGGGGGCACCCCCCTCGGCACTGGCGAACCGCTGCTCGAGGCAGGCGACGAACTGCCCGAGCAGCTTGTCGGAGACGTCCTGCATGACGCCGCGGCCGAACTGCGCCGGCTTGCCCGTGACGTTGAGGTCGGTGATGACCTCGACCGCCGTCGACGTGTCCCCGGCATCCGTCAGGGAGATCGTCACCGTTGCCCCGGCGGTGCCGTTGCCCCGCTTGTCCTTCCCGTTGGCCGAGATGACCGCATGGTGCGTGGCATCGTCGCGCTCCACGAAGCTGCCGGTCCCCGTGTACATCAAGGCGATCGGCCCGAGCTTGACCTTACACGTGCCCTCGAACCGCTGGCCGTCGTAGGACGTGACCTTGGCGCCCGGGAAGCAGCCGGCCACCTCGCCGAGCTCCATGAACGTCGCCCACGTGGTGTCGACGGAGGCGGGCACGGTGAAGCGGTGCTGCAGGTCCACCGGCTCAGGCCCCGGCTGCCGCGAGGACGGCTCGGCGGGTGAGGACCGTGGCGAGGTGCTTGCGGTAGTCGCTGTCACCGTTGAGGTCCGACGGCGGGTTGGTGCCCTCCGCCGCCGAGGCAGCCGCGTCGCGGACGGCGTCCTCACTGGCCGGCTTGCCGACGAGGGCGTCCTCCACCGAGCGCGCGCGGAGCGCGGTCGAGCCCATGTTGGTCAGCCCGATCCGCGCCTCGGCGATGGTGCCGCCAGCCGATGGATCGACCCGCACCGTCGCGGCGACCGCCACGATCGACCACTGGTGCTTGACGCGCACGAACTTCTCGTAGTGCGCTCCCCAACCCGTGTGCTTGGGGATGCGCACCTGCGTGAGCAGCTCGCCCTCCCCCACCGCGGTCTCGAAGAGGTCGACGAAGAAGTCGTCCGCCGAGACCGTCCGCGTCGCCCCGCCGGGGCCGGCGATGACGAACTGCGCGTCGAGGGCCAGCGCGGCCGCCCCGACGTCTCCCGCCGGGTCGGCGTGGACCAGCGCCCCACCCACCGTGCCGCGGTGTCGGATCTGCGGGTCGGCCACCTCGGCCACGGTCTTCGACAGCAGCAGCGCGTGCTCCTTGACGAGGTCGCTGGTGATGACGGCCGTGTGCGTCGCCATCGAGCCGATGACGATGTGGTCACCGTCCTCGGTGATGTCGGTCAGCCCCGGGATCTTGCGGAGGTCGACGACCTTCTCCGGAGCGTTGAGCCGCATGCGCAGCACCGGCAGCAGGCTCTGCCCACCGGCGAGGACCTTGGCGTCGTCACCCGACTCGGCCAGTACCGAGAGGGCCTCCTCGAGCGACTCCGGAGCGACGTAGTCGAACTGGGCGGGGATCATTGCTGGCCACTTTCCTGGTCGTCGGAGCTCGCCGTGTTGGTCTGGGTGTCGTTGCTCGGGTCGTCCTGGTTGAGCGCGTCAGCCACGAAGTGCGGCTGCGCCTCGGTCACTGGGGGTGCGGCCTGGTCGGCCCCCGCCGACTGGATGGCCTTCCAGACCCGTTCCGGGGTGCAGGGCATGAGGATGTCGTTGATCCCGAGCGGGCGCAGCGCGTCGACGATGGCGTTGACCACCGCCGGCGTGGAGGCGATGGTGCCGGCCTCCCCGACCCCCTTGGTGCCCAACGTGTTCGTCGTCGACGGTGACACGGTGTGCTCGCTGATGTAGCTGATCGTGTCGGCCGCCGTCGGGAGCGTGTAGTCGACGAAGGAGCCCGTAGTGAGGGTGCCGTTCGAGTCGTACTCGGCCCCCTCCCACAGCGCCTGCGCGATGCCCTGCACGAGTCCGCCGTGGATCTGCCCCTCGACGATGAGGGGGTTGACGATCGTGCCGATGTCGTCGACGCAGACGTACTTCCGCATCGTGACCTGGCCGGTCTCGGTGTCGACCTCCATCGCGCACAGGTGGGTGCCGTGCGGGAAGGAGAAGTTCACCGGGTCGTAGACCGCGTCGGAGTCCAGCGTCGGCTCCACGCCGTCGGGCAGGTTGTGGGCCGCGAAGGTCGCCAGGGCGATCTCGGCCATCCCCAGGCCCTTGTCGGTGCCCTTGACGGAGAACCGGCCCTCGCTGAACTCGATATCGGCGGCGTCGGCCTCGAGGAGGTGGGCCGCGATCGGCTTGGCCTTCTCGATGACCTTGTCGGCCGCCTTGACGAGCGCCTCGCCCCCGACGACGAGCGAGCGCGACCCGTAGGAGTCGAGCCCCTTGGGGGCGATCTGGGTGTCGCCGTGCAGCACCTCGATGTCCTCGAACGGCACGCCGAGCCGGTCGGCGACGATCTGGCTCCACGCCGTCTCGTGCCCCTGGCCGTGGGGCGACGTGCCGGTGATGACCTCGACCTTGCCGGTGGCCAGCATCCGGATCGAGGCGGCCTCCCAGCCGCCGGCGCCGTAGCTGAGCTGGCCGAGCACCCGCGACGGGGCCAGGCCGCACATCTCGGTGAAGGTCGAGATGCCGATGCCGAGCTGCACGGGGTCCTTGGACTCGCGGCGGCGCTGCTGCTCCGCGCGCAGGCCGTCGTAGTCGAAGAGAGCCTTGGCCTTCTCCGTCGCCGCCTCGTAGTTGCCCGAGTCGTAGGTCATCCCGGCCACTGTGGTGAACGGGAACTCCTCGTGGCGGATCCAGTTCTG
>JBDSYO010000459.1:0-6464 GCA_039925625.1 Lapillicoccus sp.
TCGGGGGCCCCGCCGTGGGGCACGCCGAAGCTCTGCCAGGGGCTGGCGGGGGACGCTGGTGACACCGAGGACCCGTCGGGGGCCGCGGCGTCAGGCCGCTGGCTCCCGGCGGGGTCGGACGAGCCGGAAGGGGAGTCGCTCATGGGTGGCTACCGTCCTGGACGTCCGAGGGCCTGACGCAGCGGGGAGGCGCCGAGGCCGGAACCGGTGAAGGCTGCGGGCACCACCGAGACGCTCGACACGCCCGGTCGCGTGTCGACCGAGCGGATCGTCGCGGCCGCACCCGTGCCCGGGCCGGCGACAGCCAGGCCGAAGGCCGCCGCGGCGGAGGCTCCAGCCGCGAGGCCGGCCACCATCGCCGCGCGGCGGGGAGAGCGGTGCAGGGCCGGCGACGCCGGGGGGACGGTCGGCACCCGCAGCTGGCGGACGGACTCGGGGGCGCGCGGGATCGGTGACAGGGGCGGCGCCGACCGGTTGCCGCGGGCCGCGAACGGGGAGACGGACCGCAGGGGGGAGGTGGGTGGCGAGGACGCCACGGCGGGCGGCGCGGGCTCGGCCAGCGCCAGCAGCATCGACTGCAGGTCGGCGGAGAACCCGGGGGTCGGCCCGGAGCGCAGGGAGGCGAGCAGACGCCGCTCCTCCTCGGCCGCATGGCGGCAGACGAGGCAGACGACGAGGTGCTGGTCGAAGGCACGCAGGGCCGACGCGTCGAGACGTTGGTCCACGTACGCGTTGACCTGCAGGCCGAGATGTCGCGTCACGGCGTCCCAGGAGCTCCGGACATGACCGCGGTGGGCCGGCGCAGGCCCGTCCGTGCGCGAGCGGGGGCCTCGACGGTGGGCCGCTCGGGGGCGCGGTGGGCGAGCGCCTCCCGGAGCTGGGCACGGCCGCGGTGGATACGCGAGCGGACCGTGCCCAGCTTGACCCCGAGCGTGGTGGCGATCTCCTCGTACGACAGTCCCTCGATGTCGCAGAGGACGACCGCCGCCCGGAAGTCCGGCGGCAGCGCGTCGAGCGCTCGCTGCACGTCGTCGTCGAAGTGGGTGTCGTCGTAGGTCTGGGCCGGGCCCGGCTCGCGGCTGGCCATCCGACCGGCTGCGTCCTCCGGGAGGGCGTCGAACCGGATGCGCTGCTTGCGCCGCATCTTGTCGAGGAAGACGTTCGTCGTGATGCGGTGCAGCCAGCCCTCGAAGGTGCCGGGCGTGTAGGAGCTGAGCGACCGGAACACCCGGATGAACACGTCGTGGGTGAGGTCCTCGGCGTCGTGCGGGTTGCCGGTGAGACGGTAGGCGAGCCGGTAGACCCGGGCCGAGTGCTGGGTGACGATCTCCTCCCACGTGGGAGGCGTCCAGACGGCAGCGTCAGCAGGGTCAGCAGGGTCGTGCAGGGAGGCCGCATCCTCGAGGCCCGCAGGTGCGGTCAGGGTGTCGGTCACGTGGTTCGCCTTTCGAGAGGTTCCCGACCCGTCTGACGAGCCGGTGGACCTCAGAGTTCCCGAGGAGTTGATGAGTTTACTGTGCCCCGCGTAGCAGGGGGCTAACCATCGGGGGCGACCCTGACCTACCCCTGACCCGACCCCGAGCGGCCCGGTCGACCCGGTCGGCGCACCCGGACCCCCGCCACGCCCTTGTAGGGTCGGAACATGAGCGCACAGAGGGTGGCCAGCTGGGCGTACGCCGAGGAGTTCGTCACCGAGAGCGACCTCGCGGAGGCCGCACGCCGACGGGGTGAGGGGCTGGGCTGCACGCCCATCGGGCCGGCCGGCGGCGCCGCGCTGCGGATGATCGCGGCGGCGGTAGCGGCGCGGGCGGTGGTCGAGATCGGCACGGGGGCGGGGGTCTCCGGGCTCTGGCTGCTCGCGGGGATGCCGGCCGACGGCATCCTCACGACGATCGACATCGAGGCGGAGCACCAGCGCGCGGCCCGGGAGGCGTATGCCGCGGCCGGTGTCGCCCACCAGCGCACCCGGGTCATCACCGGTCGCGCGCTCGACGTGCTGGGCCGGATGACCGACGGCGCCTACGACATCGTCCTCATCGACGCCGACAAGGAGTCCTACCCCGACTACGTCCGGGAGGCCGTCCGGCTGCTGCGCCCCGGCGGGGTCATGGTGCTCGACAACATGCTGTGGCACGACAAGGTGGCCGACCCCGCCGCTCGCGACGAGACGACCCGGGTCCTGCGTGACCTCGGCAAGGCGGTGCGGGAGGACGAGCGGTTCCACACCACCCTGCTCCCCGCCGGCGACGGGCTGCTCGTGGCGGTCAAGCGATAGGCCGACCGCATACGGAAAGCCCCCGACCGGATCGGTCGAGGGCTTCCGTCGTCTGAGGGTCAGCTGACCCCGTCGCACCCCTGGATGGCGTCTCGCAGGCTTGCGGCCTCGGCGGGAGTCATCTCTACGACCAGCCGGCCACCGCCTTCCAGCGGCATGCGCAGAACGATCCCGCGACCTTCCTTCGTCACCTCGAGAGGTCCGTCACCCGTTCTGGGCTTCATCGCCGCCATGGTTACCCTTTCGTGGAATGCGCGCTGTCGGGCTCGCTGGTCCGCAACCGCGACGGACCGACGAGTGATGGAGACCATTATCACCTGTGCGTCAGGACGAGGGGAAATCCCCCTCGCTCTGCGAACAGGCTCCGACGACGGGCACCGCCCCCACGGCGGCCATGCACCCACCAGAAGGTGACGATGACGACACCAGCGCCCTCCCCCCAGCCCGCCCCGCCGGTCGTCGAGCTGACCGTCGACCAGGGCGTTGCCACCGTGACGCTCTCGCGCCCGGAGGCGATGAACGCTCTCGACCTCGCCGTCAAGGAACGTCTGCTCGCGGTCCTGCAGCAGGTGGCCGACGACCCGGCCGTGCGCTGTGTCGTCCTCACGGGCCGAGGTCGCGCGTTCTGCGTCGGCCAGGACCTCAAGGCCCACGTCGCCGCCCTCCAGCGCGGCGACGAGCAGCTCGGCGACACCGTGGTCGAGCACTACAACCGCATCGTCACCCTGCTTGCGACGATGAACAAGCCGGTCGTCGCCGCACTCAACGGCGTCGCGGCGGGAGCCGGTGCGTCGTTCGCCTTCGCTGCCGACGTGCGGGTCCTCGTCGACACCGGCGGCATCAACACCGCGTTCGCCGGGATCGCGCTGTCGTGCGACTCGGGGGCGTCGTGGACCCTCCCCCGCCTCGTCGGCCCGGCTCGGGCCAAGGAGCTGCTGTTCTTCCCGCGCACCGTCCCGGCGGCCGAGTGCCTCGCGCTCGGCCTGGTCAACCAGGTGGTGCCCGCCGCCGACCTGGAGCCCACGGTGACCGCGCTGGCCCGCACCCTCGCGGACGGCCCGACCCTGGCCTACGGCTCGATCCGCCGGGCGGTGGCCGCGAGCGCCGGGCAGGACCTCGCCGCCGCCCTCGCGCACGAGGCGGAGCTGATGACGCTCACCGGGGCCAGTGCCGACCATCGGGCCGCGGTCGACGCCTTCCTGGCCAAGACGGCGCCGGTCTACACGGGCCGCTGATCACGGCGGGTAGTCGGTCGGCGGGACGAACCGCCAAAGGATGTCGATCCAGTACCACTGGCCCACGACGAACGCGAGCAGCAGCACGCCGAACCGGGCCCACGCCCACCCCTCCCAGCGGCGCCAGAGCGGTCGACCGGCCACGCCGATGAGCACCGCGGCGAGGGGGAACAGCGGGATGAGGTAGCGGAAGATCGAGGTGAACGGGTCGAGCACGACGAGCAGGTAGGCGGGGTAGGCCAGCGACCACACCCGCAGCTGGGGGCCCAGCCGCACCGCCCACGGTCCGATCACCATCACGGCGATGAGCACGAAGAGCACCGTGAGCCAGACCGGTCCCCACGTCTGACCGAAGTAGTAGCGCGACATGTCCAGCCACGGCCGGAACGGCACGATCTCGCGGCTCCCTCGCCACGAGGACATCGTCACGGTGTAGGCGTCGTTGCGGCCGGTGACGAGGGCTGCGACCACCGGCCACAGCAGTCCGGAGACCCCACACCCGGCGAGCAGGGCGAGACCGCTCACCACCTCCCCCCTCGACACCGGGTCGGCACGTCGTCGCCGCCACCGCATCCACAGCGCCACGACCGCCACCGCCGCGATGGGCAGAGCGATCGGCCGGGCCAGCCCGAGGAGCAGGGCCAGGAGCGTCCCCCAGAGCCAGCGCTCGCGCTGGAGGGCCAGGAGGAACAACAGGAGGAGGGCCATCGCGGTGGCCTCCGTGTAGGCCACCTGCAGCACGACGGCCGCGGGCATACTCGCCCACAGGACGACCGTCGCGAGCGTCCAGCGGTCCCCCAGCCGTGGGCGCAGGAGGGTTGCCATCGCCCCGGCGGCGACGAACCCGAGCAACAGCGACAGGGTCGACCCCACGGCGTAGAAGCTGAACCCGGTGAGGTCCATCAGGGCCCGGCTGAGGAACGGGAAGAGCGGGTAGAAGGCCCAGGCGTTCTGCTGCACCTGCCCCGCCTGGTCGACCGGCAGGACCCGCGGGTAACCGTGCTGGGCGATGGTCTGGTACCACTGCCCGTCCCACTGCACGGTGAAGGTCAGATAGCTGACCACGGCGCCCGTCCAGCCCGTCGGGACCTGACGCGTGGCGACGACGGACAGCAGGATGCCGCTCAGCAGCCGGCAGACGCCGTAGGCCAGCAGCACCATGGGCAGGAACCGGCCGATCGACATCGCCCGGGTCATCACCCCGTCGGGTCTCGCCATGGCGGCGGGCGCGTCGGACGTCCCCGGCATCGCGCGAGTCGCGCGGTGGTCGCTCACGAGGGTTGCTTCGAGCGATGGCAGCCGGCGAGATGGTCGTCGACCAGCCCGCAGGCCTGCATCGCGGCATACGCCGTGATGGGTCCGACGAAGCCGACCCCGTGCTGCTTCAGGCCACGGGCCAGGGCGACCGACTCCGGGCTGGTGGCGCGCAGGTCGGCCGTGGTCCGCGGCGGCACATGGTCGGTCGGGGCGAAGGCCCAGACGTAGGCGTCGAGGCCACCCTGCGCGCGCAGCGCGACGACGGCGCGGGCGTTGGCGATCGCGGCGTCGACCTTGCGCGCGTTGCGGACGATGCCTGCGTCGGCCATCAGCCGCGCCCGGTCGCCGTCGTCGAAGGTGGCCACCCGTTCCGGGTCGAAGCCCGCGAAGGCGGCCCGGAAGGCCAGCCGTTTGCGCAGGATGGTGATCCACGCGAGGCCGGACTGGAAGGCCTCCAGAGTGAGCCGCTCGTAGAGGGCGGCCTCCCCGTGCACCGGCCGCCCCCACTCGTCGTCGTGGTACACGAGGTACTCGGGCGCGGACCCGGCCCACGCACACCGGGCCCGGCCGTCGGCGCCGACGCTCAGCCCTGCCGGGCCGACCGCCGGGGCGGCGTCGCTCATCCGGGCGGGGCCTGCGCCGCCGCTCCGAGCATCCCGTCGAGCGCCCGCGCGAACAGCCGGGCCGTGACGAGATCGGAGGCGGGCGCGAGGACCCGACCCAGAAGGAGCGGTCGCGGCACGATCTCCTCGCGCCACGACACGTCGGTGCCGCCCTCCGCCGTGCCCGTCAACCGGACGTCGGCCCAGCCGGCGAGCACCCGGCCGGTCTTGCGGACCGCGAACCGGGCGCGGTCCGCCTGCGGCGGCTCCCACCGCACGACGAGCATGGAGTCGAGGAACCCCACGGGCCCGAGCCCGGTGAACCCCCCGAAGCCCCAGCCGGGGCGCACCGGAGCGGGGTCGGTGCGCATGGTCGTGAGCGGGATCCAGCGGCCGTAGCCGGCGAAGTCGGTGAGGGTGGCCCAGACCGCGTCCAGCGGGGTGGCGACGGTGCGCCGGACCTCGATAGCGCCCACGTCAGGCGCTCTCGGGGTCGGGAGACCGGGTGGCCGCGGACTCCGCGGACCTTGTCGACTCTGCGGACTCCGGTGCCGACGGCCGCGCGTAGGCGCCGAGGCCGGTCGACGTCGCCGGCTCGCCGAGCCGGCCCTCGAGGTCCGAGATCTCACGGCGCAGCCGGTCGACGACGGCGTCGACCTGGCTCATCCGGTAGCCGCGCGTCACCGTGTCGAAGCGGAGCCCGTCGAGGTCGCCCGGCGTGAGCGGGTCGTCGGGGAGCGGCACGTGGCTCATCGTCGTCGTCGCGTCGCCGAGCGAACCGTCGACGCGGCCCAGCACGGCGGCCGCCGTGGCGACGGCCACGAGGACGGCGACGAGCAGAGCCAGCCAGATCACCGGATGATCGTGCCACGACTCGTGCGGCTGGTCCGCCATCGACGCCCACGATCGACAGCCGCCGGGCACGCCGCCGGAAGGCCCCCCACGGCGGCGGCGGGTGGTTCAGCGGGCCGACGCCCCCCGCGTCACCATCCGCACGGCCTCGTCGACGTCGTCGGTGAGCTGGACCAGGTCGAGGTCGGACGCGCTCACCGTGCCCCTCTCGACGGCGACCTCGCGCAGCCACGCCAGGAGGCC
>JBDSYO010000460.1:0-4848 GCA_039925625.1 Lapillicoccus sp.
CCGAGCGCGTCGGGGTCGACGGCGGCGTGGTAGCCGATGATGACGCCGCGTTCCTCGAGGCGGCGCACGCGTTGGTGCACGGCCGAGGTCGACAGGCCCGTGGACCGGCCGAGGTCGGTGAAGCTCATCCGTCCGTCAGCGGCGAGCAGGTCGACGAGGCGGCGGTCCAGGTGTTCCACGGGCTCACGGTAGTGCGCGCAGCGCCACCACGGGGGCAGGGGCGATCGTGGCGCGGCCCCACGGCCTTCCGGGGGAAGCGCCGTTAGGGTCAGGCTGTGGAGTACCCCCAGCAACGCCTCATGCTCCTGGACTCGGCGAGCCTCTACTTCCGCGCCTTCTTCGGAGTCCCTGATGAGCGCAGCGACCCTAACGCGCCGTCCAACAACGCGATCCGCGGTTTCCTCGACATGGTCGCCTCCCTGGTCAACACCCATCGACCGACCCATCTGGTCGCGTGCTGGGACAACGACTGGCGACCGGCGTTCCGGGTCGAGGCGATCCCCAGCTACAAGGCCCATCGGATCGCTGACGTCGTCGCCGGCCCGGCTCCCGATGAGGAGGCGGTGCCGGACGACCTCTCACCCCAGGTGCCCGTCATCGTCCAGGCCCTGGCCGCGCTCGGGATCCCCAGGCTCGGCTCCGACGGCTACGAGGCCGACGACGTCATCGGGACCCTGGCCACCACCCATCGAGGCGTGCGCCCGGTGGACGTCGTGACCGGTGACCGCGACCTGTTCCAGCTCGTCGACGACGCCGCCCAGATCCGCGTCCTCTACACCGCTCGGGGTGGGGTGCGTGGCGCCGACGTGGTCGACGAGGCGTTCCTGGCCGAGAAGTACGCGGTCCCCAACGGTGACGCGTACGCGGACATGTCGATGCTGCGCGGCGACACGAGCGACGGCCTTCCCGGCGTGGCGGGCATCGGCGAGAAGACCGCGGCCAAGCTCATCGAGACCTACGGCGACCTCGCCGGCCTCCGGGCGGCTGTCGATAGCGGGGACCCGGCCATCAAGGGTGCTCAGCGTGCCCGCCTCGAGGCCGCAGCGACATACCTCGACGTCGCGCCGCTCGTCGTGCGCGTCGCCCGGGACGCTCCCCTGCCGGATGTCGACCTCGCCCTGCCGACCGCGGTGGCGGACGCCCGGCTGATGAGCCAGGTGGCCGCGGAGTACGGCGTCGCCCCGTCGTTCGACCGGGTGCTAACGGCGTTCGGGATCAGCTGACCGCCGCGAGCACCAGCACGAGCTCGCTACCGCGAGGGCCGTTCAGACGGGCAAGGCGGCCGCAACCGCCCACCGGGCGGTCTCCGCCACGGCCGCGTCGCCGTCGTCGACCCACGGCCGCACGAGGTCGGCCGCGGCCGGGCCGAGCACGACGGGCGCGGCGTAGATGGCGCAGGCCCGCAGCCAGGGGTCGCCCCAGACGTCGTCGGGGTCGGCCACGAGCTCACGCAGCCATTCCGCGGCGGTCCGTACGGGCTGCGGAGGTTGCCTCGCCGCCTCGGTGCGGGGCGTCTGCGGGTCGAGCAGGACGGCCAGCCGCTCGGCCGCCTCCCGCCCGTTGAGCACCTCGAGCAGCTCGACCGCCAACGCCCGGTCGTCGTCACCCTCGGGCGCATCCAGGGCCGCGAGGATGGTCTCGACGCGCCGACGGCCGTGGTGCAGCGCGAGGTGGTCGGACAGCGCGCGGGCGGAGTGGGCGAGGTCCTCCTGGAGGGCCCGACGCAGCGGTGCGCAGGTCGGCTCGTCGCCCAACGAAGCGGTGGCGGCCCATACCCGCCCCACGCGTTGGCCGTGCTCGTCGATCAGCGATGACGGCGGGGGCAACCCGGCTGGTGCGGCAGCGAGACCGTCGCGCATCACGCCCAGCGCCCACGTGAGGCGTTCTCGCGTCAGGACGTCCGTCTCATGGGCGAGCCGCTCGACCGCCGCGGGCGAGACCCCGGCGGCGTGCCGCTCGAGGGCGTCGGCCAGGGCGGCACTCGGCGGAGAATGCGGAACGAGGGCGACCAGGAAGGGCTCGTAGAACGGGTCGGGTGCCGCCGCGCAGCCCGACAGCGCCGCGGCGTGCACCTCGGGGTCGGGATCCTCCACGGCCGCCCGCCACCAGCCCTGCGCGTCGTCGGCCGACTCGCCGCCCGCCTCGATGAGCTCGCAGACCGCCGCGAGCCGCGCATACGGGTCGTCGGATTCCAAGAGCACCGCGACCTCCGACACCGGCAGGAACCGCCGCCCGCTGACGGCCGAGAGCGCGACCATGACGTCGCGTGGGTCCGTGCTGGTCAGCAACCCGCGGACGACCGCGTCGTCGGAGCCGACCAGGTCGAGCGGCTCCCAGGGGCGCGCCGTGACGAGGGCCAGGACGCCGTCGCGGTACCGGCGGTGCGCGAGCACGGCGAGCCCCAGCCAGACCAGCGTCAGAACCAGCGTGGTCACGACGACCACGCCCACCCCGAACCCGGCGAGCCGTAGCAGCAGCAGCATGACGCCTACGAGGCCGAGCCCGATGGGGGCGCCGGCCGCCTCGGCCACCGTCTGGGCCTGCAGGCGGCTCGGTCGGTCCAGCGCCTGGTAGGCCGTGTTCATCGCGGCTCGGGTCAGACCGTCGGCCAGCGCGATGTGGGCCACCTCCTGCGCGCATACCGCGACGAAGAAACCGATGGCGCCCTCCCCCGCCACCAGCGCGACCACCGTGCTGACGACGAGGAGGACGCTGAGACCGAGCGGGTTGGCCACCAGACCGCCCCGTTCCCCGAACCGCACCAGCAAGGGGCCCGCCGCAAGCAGGACGAAAACCAGGGTGAGGAGGTTGAGGAGGGTGCTGAAAAGGCCCTGGAACCGGGCCAGGTCGCTGGCGTCCGGGAAGTGGTAGGCCGCGCGCTCCCACACGACGTAGTCGAGCAGCTGCGTGACGGCCACGACCATGACCTGGTACGCGAAGATGAGCCGAATCAGCCCGCCCCGCCGACGTTTCGGTCGAGGTCCATCAACGGCTACGTGGGTCTGCTCCGGTCTCGGCGGCGGCTGCCGCAGCTCGCCCGGGAACCGCCGTCCCGTGGCCATCGTGACCCACAGGTAAGCGGCGCCGAGGGCCGCGGCCACCGGCAGCAGGTCGACCGGCCCGCCCAAGGGCCCGATGAGGGCGGCCGTCCCCACCCCGCCGACGACGTAGCCGAGCGACAGGCCCGCGACGATGCGCGCGAACGACTCCTTGACCTCCCGGACGTCCAGGAGGCGCCCGACCTGGGTGCCGATGAGGACGAAGCCGACCGGGATGGCGAGCGAGTTCACCCCCACCAGCAGCGCCGAGACCCAGTCCTGCTCGAGGAACCTGAGCAGGGCCCAGCTCAGCGTCACCAGGCCGGTGTAAGCCCCGATACAGGTGGCCGCCACCGCCGTCAGCGAGAGCCGGGACTGCAGGAGCCGTATCCCGTGCGAGACGGCGACCCCCAGTACGGCTACGGCCAGGTAGACGTACGGGAGGTTGGACGCGCCGTAGCGCTCGAGGAACAGCGCGCTCGCCGGAACGATGAGGACGACGACCGACAGGCCCAGCAAGAGAGCCTGCGTGGCCAGCAGCCGGACCGGGTTGGCCACGGTCAGGAAGGGCGGGTTCGCAGGCGCCGCACCAGCTCAGCGATGACGCCCTCGGCGATCTCGGGGCGGGTACGCAGCGCCTCGTCGAAGTCGACCTTGCTCAGACGGAACGCGTGCACATCGGTCGTCGCGACCACCGTGACCACACGCCTCTCCCCCGCCAGCACCGCCAGCTCGCCGACCACCGCCCCGTTGCCCAGCTCGGTGACGCGGTCCCAGTGGGTGACGCGCACCAGGCCGTCGACGATGATGAGGAGCCAGTCCTCGACGGCGCCCTCGACCATCATCGTCGTACCCCGGGGGAAGGTCTCCTCGTGAAGGGTCCGAGCCAGACCGGCGAGGACGCGGTCGGGGGTGCGCTCGAAGAGTGACACGCGCTTGAGCAGCGCGACCCGCTCGATCGTGAGCAACACCCAGCGACCCTAGCCCGACGTCCCCTGATCGGTGGGGCCGCTGTCGGCCCGGCCGGTCATCCGGTCGACGGACGCCACCCTCGCAGCGCGTCGACAAGAGTGGACCCATCCCCCTGGGAGCCGCCGCGTCATGGCGACGACCCCACCAGCACGCCGAGGAGTCTGCCGTGTCCCTGTACGAGATCGCCGCCCCCACGACCTCACCAGCCGCCTCGTTGGGCCGCACGTTGATGTCCCGGTTCAGAGGTGTTGGCGGCGCGCCGGTGACCCTGACGTCACCCGCCAGCCCGACCCGGGGTCGAGTCGAGCAGCCGTCGATGACGCTGCTGAACCTCAGCGGTCACGTCCTGCGGCTGGTCCGGATCGAGGGGGCGGTCGCCGCAGACCGCCTGCCGCCCCTGGGTGTCGTGGTCCGGCGAGGCGAAGAGCTGCCGTTCGGTGTGGCTCCTGGTCTCGATCCGGATGAGAGCGTCGTCGCGCACTTCGAGGTCGTCGGCCCGTCAGGGCCGGCCTGCGCACACCTCTATCCCGTTGTCGTCAGCCCAGATCGGGGCGGCCCGTCGAACGGGGCCGCCCGGCTGCTCCCCGGGGCCATCGCATCGCCCCTCACCCAGGTGCACCTGATGCAGGACCACATCGTCCTGCGGAGCTCGTCCTGAGGGCCTGCGCTCCGCCATTGGCGGCACCCGGTCTGCGCGACGACGAGGGCCACCGCCCCGCCGACGCGGGATGGGATACCCACTCGGATACCCGGATCGGTCGTTCCAGCGACACCTTCGGGGATCCGACCGGGTATCCGACGTGCTGAGGCCCCCGACCGACGGAAGCGGTCAGCGACC
>JBDSYO010000461.1:0-5726 GCA_039925625.1 Lapillicoccus sp.
CGGAGGAGGCGCTGGCCCGCCACCTCGGCTACGCCGTGGGCGAGCTCGACGCGACCTACCCGGGACTCACGGTGCAGAACCACGAGTGGTGGGACCCTGACGCGTTCGCCGACCTCGGCGTCATCCCCGCGGCCCGCCTCGCCGAGCTGTCCGAGGGGCGGCTGTCCGTGGACGTCCAGGTGCGCCTCAACCGGGCGGTCGTCGAGCACGACATCGCGCTCGTGGTGGGGCCGGTCCTCCCGCACGAGGTGGTCGGCATCTCCGGTGGTAACAAGTACTTCTTCCCGGGCGTCGCCGGTCAGGAGATCTTCGACATCTCCCACTGGCTGGGAGCGCTGATCACCTCGGCCGAGATCATCTGCACGACGGCCGTCACCCCGGTGCGCGCCCTCATCGACGAGGGTGCCGCCCTCATCCCCGCCGAGCGGCTGGCCTTCTGCGTGGTCGGCGCCGCCGGTGACGACCACGGCAGTCTGGCGCTGCACTCGGTCTCGTTCGGCGACACCATCGCGTCGTGGGCCTCCGCCGCCGAGGTCTGCGCCGCGACGCACGTCACCTACCTGGACGCGCCCGTGCCTCGGGTTCTGAGCCTCGTGCCGGAGATGTACGAGGACATCTGGACCGGGGCCAAGGGGTTCTACAAGCTCGAGCCCGTCGTCGCCGACGGCGGGGAGGTCATCCTCTACGCACCGCACATCACGACGATCTCCGCGATGCATCCGGAGATCGCGGAGATCGGCTACCACTGTCGCGACTACTTCGTGAAGCAGTGGGACCGGTTCAAGGACGTCCACTGGGGCGTCCTCGCGCATTCCACCCACCTGCGTGGCGCGGGCACCTACGACGCGGAGACGGGGGAGGAGCGCCTGCGCGTGCGGGTGACCCTGGCCACGGGCATACCGGAGGAGGTATGCCGCGCGGCGAACCTCGGCTACCTCGACCCGTCGACCGTCGACGTCGCCGCCGTCACGGCCGACCCGGGGACGTTGGTCGTCCCGCGGGCGGGCGAGGTGCTCTTCCGCCTGCGCTGACCGGTCGACCCCCGCACGACGAGGGTCACCGGCATGACGATCGGCTGCCGGCTGGGTACCGCACCGCCGATGACGGCGATGAGGTTGGTGGCGCACGTCATGCCCATCGCTCGCAGCGGCGCCGCGACGGTCGTCAGCTCGGGGTCGACGATCTCGCTGAGGATGACGTTGTCGAAGCCGACGACGCTCACGTCCGTCGGTACCGACACACGCGCCCGGCGCAGGCCCTTGATGACACCGATGGCGAGGACGTCGTTGTAGGCGATGACCGCTGTGGGGGAGTGACCGAGCAGCTCCGGAGTGACGTCGAACCCGGCGTGCACGGTGGGCGTGTTGCACGGGCCGACCCGCCGCACCCGCAGCTCGAGCTCGTAGGCCGCCTCCCGCAGCGCCTGCCAGCGGACGCCGTCGGCCCAGCTGGTCTCCGGACCGGCGACGTAGGTGATCGTGTCGTGGCCGAGCTCGGCCAGGTGCTCGACGGCCCGCCGCGCGCCACGCGGGTTGTCGGTGATGACGCACGGCACTTCCGGTATGCGCCGGTTGAGGACGATCATCGGCTTCTGCTTGGCGATCATGCGGATCGCGCTGTCCGACATGCGCGAGCTGGCCAGCAGGACCCCGTCGACCGAGGCCAGCTCGCGCTCGGTCCAGTCGCGCTCGAGCTGCGCGTCCTCCTGTGTGTGCGAGAGCAGGATCGTGTAGCCGGCCGCCCCCGCAGCGTCGTGCGCGCCCCGGATCAGCTCGGAGTAGAACGGGTTCGTGATGTCGGTGACCACGAGCGCGAGACTGCGCGTGCGGGTGCGGGTGCCGC
Source organism: Lapillicoccus sp. (assembly GCA_039925625.1). Taxonomy (GTDB): domain Bacteria; phylum Actinomycetota; class Actinomycetes; order Actinomycetales; family Dermatophilaceae; genus Lapillicoccus. The sequence continues at coordinate 1,843 of JBDSYO010000461.1, forward strand.
TCATGCCGGTCAGCCCGGAGATCGCCGACGAGCGGTAGCCGACGGTGGCGGCGGCCGCGAACACCCGTTGGGCCGTCTCGGCGCTGACCCGCCCCGGCCGCGCGAAGGCCCGCGAGACCGTCGACGCCGCCACGCCCGCGACGCGCGCGACGTCGTAGATGGTCGCCTTCGACTCCATCCCGACACCGTAGGTCGACGGCGCCCGAGGGGGCAATCAGCGGCGGCCGGGGGGCCGCGTTCCCAACCCCCACTCGACCCGACCCCGGCGGACGGACGAGACTGGCGGCATGAGCACCTCCGACACTCGGCCCTCCGAGACCAGAGCACAGATCGGCGTCACCGGCCTGGCCGTCATGGGCCGCAACCTCGCCCGCAACCTGGCCCGTCACGGGCATACCGTGGCATTGCACAACCGCACCCAGAGCCGCACCGACGACCTCGTCGGCGAGTACGGCCACGAGGGTGACTTCGTCCCGTCGACCTCGCTGGAGACCTTCGTCGCCTCCCTGGAGCGGCCGCGCCGAGTGGTCATCATGGTCAAGGCCGGCGACAGCACCGACGCCGTCATCGACGAGCTGGTGCCGCTCCAGGACGAAGGAGACATCGTCGTCGACGGCGGCAACGCCCACTTCGAGGACACCCGTCGGCGCGAGTCGGCGTTGCGGGACAAGGGGATCCACTTCGTCGGTACCGGCATCTCCGGCGGCGAGGTCGGGGCGCTCGAGGGGCCGGCGATCATGCCCGGAGGCTCGAAGGAGTCGTATGCCGCCCTCGGGCCGATCCTCGAGTCGATCGCCGCCCAGGTGGACGGTGAGCCGTGCTGCGCCTGGATGGGTCCCGACGGGGCGGGCCACTTCGTCAAGATGGTCCACAACGGGATCGAGTACGCCGACATGCAGTTCATCGCCGAGGCCTACGACGTGCTGTCGGCTGCCGGTCTCGACGCCCACGAGGTCGCCGCCGTGTTCCGGGAGTGGAACACCGGCGAGCTGGACTCGTTCCTCGTCGAGATCACCGCGGAGGTGCTCGACCACGACGACCCCGCCACCGGCCGTCCGCTCGTCGAGCTCATCCGCGACGAGGCGGAGCAGAAGGGCACCGGGCGCTGGACCGTGCAGGTGGCCCTCGAGCTCGGCGTCCCCGTCTCCACGATCGCCGAGTCGGTCTTCGCGCGTTCGGCCTCGGGCGACGCGGCCGTGCGTCAGGCGGCCGCGCCCGTACTCACCGGACCCGACCGCGTCATCGACGGCACCGACCGGCAGCAGCTCGTCGACGCCGTGCGCGACGCGCTGTGGGCCTCGAAGGTCGTCGCCTACGCCCAGGGCCTGGAGATGATCCGGGCGGCCAGCGAGGCCTACGACTGGGGGGTCGACGTGGCGACCGTAGCGCGGATCTGGCGCGGTGGCTGCATCATCCGCGCACGCCTGCTGAAGCAGATCAGCGACGAGTACGCTGGTCAGCGCCTCTCGACCCTCCTCGTCGCCCCGAGCATCGCCTCCGGCCTGGGAGAGCGGCAGGACGCGTGGCGCCGCGTCGTGGGGCTCGCGACGACGGCGGGGGTGCCGGTGCCCGGGTTCTCGTCGGCGCTGGCCTACTACGACACCGTGCGGGCCGACCGGCTGCCCGCGGCCCTGATCCAGGGGCTGCGCGACAACTTCGGGGCGCACACCTACCGGCGCACCGACCGGGACGGGGTCTTCCACACCCTGTGGTCGGACGACCAGAGCGAGATCGACGCGGGGCCCCACCGGCCGAAGGCCCGCGAGGAGGGCAAGTGACCGGGGTCGACGCCGTCGTCGAGCGCCTCAGGACGTCGCTGGCCGGGGTCGGCCGGCTGGGCGTGGCGTACTCCGGCGGGGTCGACTCGGCCCTGCTCGCGGCCCTGGCCGTCAGGGCGCTCGGACCCGGCAACGTCGTCGCCGTGCTCGGGGTGTCGCCCAGCCTCGCCCAGGACGAGCGGAGCGCCGCCCACGAGGTGGCCCGGTTCATCGGGCTGCCCGTCGTCGAGGTGGCCACCCACGAGGGGGAGTCGGAGGCCTACCGTGCCAACGGCCCGGACCGGTGCTATCACTGCAAGGACGAGCTGTTCACCCGGATCTCCGACGAGGTCGTCACCCGGCTGGGCCTCGACGCGGTGGCCTACGGCGAGAACGCCGACGACGCCCGCCGTCCCGACCGGCCCGGCAGCCGGGCGGCCACCGAGCACGCCGTCCTGCGGCCCCTCGCCGACCTCGGGCTCGCCAAGGCCGACGTCCGGGCTCTGGCTCGCGACCTGGAGCTGCCCTGTGCGGACAAGCCCGCCGCGCCCTGCCTCGCGTCACGCATACCCCACTTCACCGAGGTCGACCCGGCCAAGCTCGCCCAGGTCGAGGCGGCCGAGCACGCCGTGCGGGCGCTGGGTTTCCGCGACTGTCGGGTGCGGCACCACGGCGACGTCGCCCGGGTCGAGCTGTTGTCTACCGAGCTCGCCCGTGCGGTGGACCCCGACGTGCGCGACCGGCTCGTGGCGGCGGTGCGCGCGGCGGGGTTCACGTTCGTCGCGCTGGACCTCGCCGGCATCCAGTCGGGCGCGTTCACGCTGCCCCTCGTCTCGGTGACGCATGGCTGACCCCTGGCCGACGGCTGAAGCCGTGCCGGGCGTCGTCGACGGGGTCGCCCACCTCGACCTCGGTCGGGCGGCGCGCACGGGCTACCCCGAGGCGGTCTACTGCGAGGGGAAGTCACCCGAGCAGGTGCGCGCGATCGCCGAGGCGATGCGTGACCGCGGCGGCGCCGACGGGGTGACGCTGTTCACCCGCTGCCACCCCGACCACGTCGCCGTGCTGCGTGAGGTGCTGCCCGACGCAGCGGTCGACGACGTCGCGCGGCTCGTCGCCTGGCCGGCGGCCCCGCCGGCGCCGTCGGGTGGGCTGGTCGTCGTCGTCTGTGCGGGCACGTCGGACCTCCCGGTCGCGCGCGAGGCCATGCTCACGGCCCGGCACCTCGGCCGGGCGACCGAGCTCGTCGTCGACGTGGGGGTCGCCGGTCTGCACCGGGTGCTCGCCCGCCTCGACCTGCTGCGCTCGGCCCGCGTGGTCGTCGTCGTCGCCGGGATGGACGGCGCGCTGCCGAGCGTCGTCGCCGGCCTCCTCACCGCCCCGGTCGTCGCGGTGCCCACCTCCGTGGGCTACGGCGCGGCCTTCGGGGGGCTCGCCCCGCTCCTGGCCATGCTCAACGCCTGCGCCCCCGGGGTGGCCGTCGTCAACATCGACAACGGGTACGGCGCCGGGCACCTCGCCGCGCAGATCGCCGCGCCGGTCTAGGCGGCCGGCAGGCCTCGCGGGGGGGCTCCCTTCGCCTTGCCCCGGGGGGCCTTCGGCGCGTTCAGCACCGTGGTGTCGTAGGCCAGGTTGGCCACCATGGAGGCGAACGCCTTGGACATGAAGGTGAGGACCTCCGGGTCGTTGTTCGCGAGGTTGTCGCACCAGCGGAACGGGTTGTCGACGCAGCCGCCGTCCGTGCCGGGGACGGTCCCCTCGAAGTTGCCCTCGACCCCACCGAACAGCTGGACGTCCGTCGGCAGCTTGCAGCAGTCCTGACCGGTGAGCAGACCGCTGGCCGGGACACCGGCCTGCATGAACGAGAACGCGTCGGTGCCGTCGGCGGACAGCACCAGGTGGTTCCTGCCGATCGAGCTGAGGTACTCGATGCCGTAGGCGGCGCCGACCTTCGAGGGGCCGTAGATCTGCGCTGGCATCGGCGTCCCCGGGCCACGCCCGAAGAGGTTCGCGCCGGCCGGGTCGACCACGCCGATGAGGTAGTTGGGGGTGGCGAGCACGTCCGCGTCGAGGGCGAACCTGATCGTGCTCAGCTCGCCGGCCGAGAGGGTGTCGACGTAGTGCTGC
>JBDSYO010000462.1:0-4380 GCA_039925625.1 Lapillicoccus sp.
GTCAGCCTCAGCGGCGACGAGTCCGAGGCCCTGCACGGCTACTGGACCAAGCTGACCGACGGCGCCACCGTGTCGACCCCGCTGGAGAAGCAGATGTGGGGTGACGAGTTCGGTCAGCTCACCGACCGCTACGGCGTCGACTGGCTCGTCAACATCGGGGCGTCGCAGGCCTGACCTCCCGACCGGCCGGCGCCCGCGCTGCGGGCACGACCGTGACGGTGCGCGCACGGCCTACCCTGCTCGCGCCGTGACGATCGTGCACGCAGCCCCGTGCGTCAGCCCGCCGCGACGGGCTCGGGCGGGTCCGCGGTCTCGTCGTGCTCGTCCCGCTCGTGGTGGACGTCCCGCTCGTGGTGGTCGCGCCCGAACAGGTGCTCGGCCATCGCCTTGACCACGGCGAGGATCGGCACGGCGACGAGGGTGCCGACGATGCCGGCGAGGATCGCCCCCGTGGCGATGGCCAGGATGACGCCGAGCGGATGGATGCGCACCGAGCGGCCGAGGATGAACGGCTGCAGCACGTGCGACTCCAGCTGCTGCACGCCGATGACCACCGCGAGCATGATCAGCGCCGTGACGGGGCCGTGCGCCACGAGGGCGATGAGCACCGCCACCGCTCCGCTGAGCAGGGCGCCGACGATGGGGATGAACGAGAGCAGGAAGACCAGCACCCCAATGGCCAGGGCGAACGGCACCCGCAGGATCAGCGCGCCCGCGGTGATGCCCACGGCGTCGACCGCGGCCACGAGCACCGTGGCCCGCGTGTAGGCGGTCAGCTGGCTCCAGGCGACGCCGCCCGAGGAGTCGACCCGCTCGCGCGCGACCCGCGGGAAGAGCTGGACGACCCAGCCCCAGATCCGCGGCCCGTCGTAGAGGAAGAAGAAGAGGGAGAAGAGGGCGATGAACGTGCCCGCCACGAAGTGGCCGGCGGTCACACCGGCCTTGCTCAGCGATGACCCCAGGTTCGCGCTGGAGAGGTAGGCCTTGAGCTCGTCGAGGTACTCGCCGAACTGGGTGTCGGTGATGCCCAGGGTGGTGCGGATCCAGTCTCGGATCTGCGCGATGCCCGTGCCCACCTGCTCGGACATCGAGTCGAAGCCCCCGCTGATCTGGGTGGCGACGAGCGTCAGCAGTGCGGCGATGACGACGATCGTGCCCAGCACCGTCACGCCGGCCGCCGCTCCTCGCGGCATGACCCGGGACAGGCGCTGGTGGATCGACGACAGCAGCGCGGTCAGCAGGACGCCGACGACCAGCGGGATGACGACCTCGGACAGGAAGCCCATGAGGTAGAGGAAGGCGATCAGTCCCACCGCGATGAGGAGCAGCCGCCAGGACCACTCGCTGGCGGCCCGCACGAGCGGCGGGACGCTGGAGGGGCGCGGGGCACCCGGCTGAGGCGGCATACGGGGAGCGTATGCGGGGGCTCGGGGCAGGCTCGGGGCAGGCACGGGGCAGGCACGGGACAGGCACGGGGCGGCTACGGGGGCGGTGCGCGTGATGTTAGAGTTTCGGTCGCATCAAGGGGCTGTGGCGCAGTTGGTAGCGCGTCTCGTTCGCAATGAGAAGGCCCGGGGTTCGAATCCCCGCAGCTCCACCCGCGCAGCCCCGCCCCGACCCGCGTCACGCCGGTCGGGGCGGGGCTTTGTCGTGGGCCGCCGTGCCGGGCATACCCCCCGAGGGTATAAAGTCGCTGGATGAGGAGTGCTGGGTCGGGATCCCTCGGGTCGGCCCGGTCGGCCCAGCCGGCCCAGCCCACCCGGCGTCCCTCGGCGCTGTGGCTCGTGGTCCTGCTGCTGGCGGCCGGCGTCGTCGGCATGCACTCCCTGGGCGCCAGCCATCACGGTGGTTCCGTCATGACGGCAGCCTCGCTGACCGCACCGCACCACGGCACCGCCCCGGCGGCCGACCCGGACTCCGGCGTCGCACTGGGTGCGGCACTCGGCCCCGCCCTGGACCTGGTGGGGGCGCGGACGCTGCCGGCCGGCCTGGGTCTGGCCATGTGCCTGGCGGTGCTGCCGCTCCTGGCTCTGCTGCTCCGCCCGAGGCGCAGGGCCGACCTCGGCCGCACCGTCCTGGGGGGCCGGCGCTCCGGACGGGCGGCGCCGGCGCCTCGACGACGAGGCGACGCCCGCGAGGTGTCGCTGTGGAGGCTGGGCGTCCTGCGGACGTGAGTGGGTGCTCGCGGTTCTCCGGCGTGGGGCGACCCCGCCGCTGACCGTGCCGCCCGGACCCCCGCCCGGGCCTTCTCCCCACTCCCTTCCCGGCCCCACGGGGTCGTCGACGAACAGGACCCTGTCATGCACCGATCAATCCGCCACGCCGCGATCGCCGCGGCCGCACTCATCACCGCCGTCACCCTCACTGCCTGCAGCACCACCAACGGCGGCTCCGACCACGACGCCATGCCCGGGATGGCCGGGACGCAAGGGATGGCTGGCACGCCGGCGCCCAGTGGCGCCACCGCGCCGCACAACCAGGCCGACGTCAGCTTCGTCACGGGGATGATCCCCCATCACGGGCAGGCCGTCACCATGGCCGAGCTGGCCGCCGGCCGAGCAACCACCCCCGACGTGCGGTCGCTGGCGAACACGATCAAGGCGGCCCAGGCACCCGAGATCACCACGATGAGCGGGTGGCTCGCGGCGTGGGGCCAACCCGTGCCGGCGGCCACCGGTGGCCACGACATGCCCGGGATGGGCGGGATGGACGACCAGTCCGGGATGATGACCGACCAGCAGATGCAGCAGCTGGCGGGGGGCAGCGGGGCGGCGTTCGACCGGATGTGGCTCCAGATGATGATCGCCCACCACCGGGGCGCCGTCAGCATGTCGCGCACCGAGCTCACCGCCGGCCAGAACGGCGACGTCAAGCAGCTCGCGCAGCGGATCATCGACAGCCAGAGCGCCGAGATCGCCACGATGACCCAGCTGCTGCCGACCGTCGGAGGCTGACCAGCGGGCCCCTTCGTCCGGATTGTCCCCCAGTCCGGTCAAGACTGCGCCAACTAGTCGATATCCCGTCTCGCCGTCGCGGATCGTGGTCTCACGGACACCGCCCCCCGCGGTCGTTCCCGTCGTCGCCAGCACCCTCGCGCAGACCTCCCACCCGCGTGAGGCGTGGCCTACCGGAGGCCACCGCCGGCGAGTGGCGCACAGGTGTGTCGGGGGGCCCGCTATCTGCGAGTGGGCCCCCTGACCCCACGACGCAGACCAGGGCGCGGCGCAGACCAGGACGCGGCGCAGGTGGGCCGGACGAGGACCGGAGGCGACACGAGCCTCGACGGTATGCGTGGCGCCGCCCGCTCGGGGGTCCGGGCGGCGCCACGACACCCACTCCATCGTCGGGACCGCCCAGGTCGTTACACATCGGGTCGTACTTTCGTGTCGGCCCCGTTCCCGCGGGACCCGGAGCCCGCCGGGCTGGCTCAGCGGTCAGCGACCGCCGACTCGACGACCAAGCCGGCCCCGATCCCGAGCATCCAGACGTCCTTGCTCACGGCCATCCCGGCGGGCGTCGGCCACACGCTCCCGGGCTGGTGCATCTCCGGGGTGCGCAGGTACATCGTCACGAGCGCGCCGGAGAACCCGGTCAGCGCGGCGCCGGCGATCCGGTTGGGGACGAAGGGCACGAGGAGCAGGGCGCCGGTGACCATCTCGCCCACGGAGAGGGCCTTGAGGAACGTGGCCGGCGGGACGTCCTTGAGGAACGGGAACGCACCCGCCGCCGCGCCGTGCACATACTCGGCCTGCTGCTGGGCGCCGCTCCACTTCCCGATGCCGCTGTGCAGGATGAAGGCCCCGGTGGCGAGCCGCTGGGGGGAGTGCGTGAGGGCGCTGCGCAGGTTCATGAGGGCGGTCTCCTGAGGTTCGTTGAACGGGCAACTTTCCCGTCCATCGAAGCACGGCGGCTCAGGTCGCGCGCGGTGAGGTCGCCAGCTGGATGAGGTTGCCGCAGGTGTCGTCGACGATGAGGGTCGTCACCGGCCCCATCGGCGTCGGCGGCTGGGTCACCCGCGCACCCTTGGCGAGCAAGGACGCATACGCGGCGTCGATGTCGTCGACCCCGAACGAGGTGGCGGGGATCCCGTCGGCTCGGATGGCCGCCGCGAACGCCTTGGCCGCCGGGTGGTCGTCGGGCTCGAGCAGCAGCCGCGTGCCCTCGGGGTCGTCGGGGGAGACGACGGTGAGCCACCGGAACTCCCCGAGCGGGACGTCGTCCTTGGGGAGGAACCCGAGGACGTCGGTGTAGAAGGCGAGCGCCTTGGCCTGGTCGTCGACGAAGACGCTGGCGGTGGTGATGCGGGGCATGGGGTCCTCCGGGGGCTCAGGGTGGGACTTCTCATCACGTGCGGACATGTTGCCGGACATTTGCGGCAGC
>JBDSYO010000463.1:0-7956 GCA_039925625.1 Lapillicoccus sp.
GTCGGCGGCCGAGGTCGAGACCGCCTTCGGGGTCGCTCGGGCCGAGTCGAAGCGCGGCACGGTCATCGTCGAGTCCTTCGTCACCGGGCGCGACTACCGCTGCCTCATCGTCGACGGCCGCATGCAGGCCATCGCCGAGCGCGTGCCGGCCCACGTCGTCGGCGACGGTACGCATACCGTGCAGGAGCTCGTCGACATCACCAACGCCGACCCGCGGCGCGGGGTCGGCCACGAGAAGGTGCTGACCCGGATCCGCACCGACGCCGCCGCCGAGGAGGTGCTTGCGGGCCAGGGGCAGACGTTGTCGAGCGTGCCCGAGGCCGGCGAGCTCGTGAAGCTCGCCCTCACCGGCAACATGTCCACCGGCGGGATCTCGATCGACCGCACCTTCGACGCGCACCCGGACAACGTGGAGATCGCCGAGGAGGCGGCCCGTGTCGTGGGTCTCGACGTCGCCGGCATCGACTTCATCTGCCCCGACATCGCCTCACCGGTGCGCGAGACGGGTGGGGCCATCGTCGAGGTCAACGCCGCGCCGGGGTTCCGGATGCACACCCACCCGACCGTGGGCGTGCCCCAGTTCATCGCCAAGCCGGTGGTCGACCTGCTGTTCCCACCCGGCGCCCCGTCGCGGGTGCCGATCATCGCCGTGACCGGCACCAACGGCAAGACGACCACGGCCCGGATGATCGCGCACATCTTCAAGGGGCTCGGGCGCAAGGTCGGCATGACCTCTACCGACGGCGTCGTCATCGACGAACGGCTGGTCATCAAGGCCGACGCGTCGGGCCCGAAGTCGGCGCGGATGGTGCTGCAGAACCCCCGGGTCGACTTCGCCGTCATGGAGGTCGCGCGCGGCGGCATCCTCCGCGAGGGGCTGGGCTACGACCGCAACGACGTCGCCGTCGTCACCAACATCGCCCCCGACCACCTGGGCCTCGGCGGCATCGACACTCTCGAACAGCTCGCGGCGGTCAAGGCCGTCATCGTGGAAGCGGTGCCGCGCAACGGGTTCGCCGTCCTCAACGCCGACGACCCGCTCGTGTTCAACATGCGCCGGCGCTGCAGCGGCGACATCGTCTACTTCTCCCTGCAGGCCCCGGGCAGCGAGAGCCGCGAGTACATCGAACGACACTGCCGCCGCGGCGGGCGGGCGGTCGTCCTCGAGCCGACCGAGCGCGGCGACATGATCGTCATCAAGCACGGCCGGCGCAGTATGCAGCTCGCCTGGACCCACCTGCTGCCCTCGACGTTCAACGGTGCCGCCCGGTTCAACGTCGCCAACGCCCTGGCCGCCACCGGTGCGGCGTTCGCCGCGGGCGCCCCGCTGCACGACATCCGGCAGGGGCTGCGCACGTTCACGACGAGCTACTACCTCTCCCCCGGACGGATGAACCTCGTGGACGTCGACAACGTCGAGGTGTTCATCGACTACTGCCACAACCCCGCCGGGATGCGGGCCATCGGCGACTTCGTCGAGACCTACACGGCTCAGAGCGCAGGCCGGCAGGACCTGGGCAAGGCCTCGCGCATCGGCATGATCGGCGCCGCCGGCGACCGCCGCGACGACGACATGCGCGAGCTGGGCGCCGTCGCGGCCCGGCACTTCGACGTCATCGTCGTCCGCGAGGACGACCGGCTGCGCGGCCGGAAGCCCGGGGAGACGGCCGCCCTCGTCGTCGACGGGGTCCGCGCCGCCATGGCCGACGGGGCTCGCTGCCGCCAGGTCGAGGTGGTGCTCGACGAGATCGACGCCGTCAACCACGTCATGGCCCGTAGCAACCCCGGGGACCTCGTCGTCATGTGCGTCGACAAGCACGCGCAGGTCGTCGCCGAGCTGGAGAACCGCACGCACGTGGCGCAGGCGGGCGCCCACGTCAGCGGGCTCACGGGTGACCCCGACCTCGACCCGTCGGCGCTGGTGCAGTCGGCCGAGGCGGAGGGCCAGGAGGCCGAGAGCGAGGCCATCGCGGCCGACCAGGAGGCGTTCGAGCCGGAGGCGCCCGAGGACGCCGCCGGCTAGACCGACGTCGGCACCTCGCCCCGCGCGCGCGGACGACGGGTGTCCTCCTGAGTGAGGTGCGGCTCGGTGGGCGGCGGCTGCTGCGGCTGGGTCTGCTGCGGGCGCGCGTGGTCGCGCTCGAGCTGGGCGCCCTCGACGTCGACATCGGGCAGGATCCGGTCGAGCCACCGCGGCAGCCACCACGCCGCGTCCCCCGCCAGGTGCATCAGGGCGGGGATGAGCAGCATCCGCACGACGAACGCGTCGACGAGCACCCCGAACGCCAGCCCGAAGCCGAGCGGCCGGATGGTCGAGGAGTTCGAGAAGACGAAGCCGGCGAAGACCGACGTCATGATGATCGCCGCGGCCGTGACCACGACCCGCCCCGCGTGCAGGCCCTCCCGTACGGCGACCCGAGCCGGCGCCCCGTGGACGTGCGCCTCACGCATACCGGAGACGAGGAACAGCTGGTAGTCCATGGCCAGCCCGAAGAGGATGCCGACGAGCAGGGTGGGCAGGAAGCTGAGGATCGGCCCCGGCTGGGCGTGGAAGACACCCGGCAGCCAGCCCCACTGGAAGATCGCGACGACGCCGCCGAACGCCGCGAACAGAGACATGACGAAGCCCAGGGTGGCGGTGAGCGGCACCAGGAGAGAACGGAACACGACGGTCATGATGAGGAACGATAGGTCGACGACGACGGCCAGGTAGACCGGCAGGGCCGCCGCCAGCTTCTCGGAGATGTCGATGTTGCCGCTCGCGCTGCCGGCCACGCCGAGCGTCGTGCCGTCGCTGAGCGGTGACATGGTGCGCAGGTCGCGCACGAGGTCCTCGGTGGAGACGCTGTTGGGGCCCTCCTTGGGCACGACCTGGAACGCCAGGGTCCGGCCGTCGGCGGACTTCCCCACAGGGGCGACGGCGGCCACGTCCCCGTTGCCGTGCACCGCGGTGCCGACCCGCACCTGCTCGGCGAGGAGGTCGTCGCCCGTGGCGGGCGCCGGGAGGGTGGCGACGACCAGCAGCGGCCCGTTGGCGCCGGCGCCGAACTTCTCGGCCGCGAGTACGTAGGCCCGGTTCTGGGTGGATCCGGCCGGCTCGGTGCCCCCGTCGGGCAGTCCGAGGCGCATCGACAGCGCAGGGAGGGCGAGGGTGACGAGCACGGCAACGCCGAGGACGAGGGTCAGAGCGGCCCGGGCGGTCGACATCGGCGCGAGCGGCCGCCGGTGCCGGCCCGCGCCGGTCACGTCCCGGTGCCGCCGGGGCAACAGTCGCGGCCCGATGAGGCGCAGCAGGGCCGGGGTCAGCGTCACCGCGATGACCACCGCGGTGGCGATGCAGACGGCCGCCGTGCTGCCCATGGTGCCGAGGAACGGGATGCCGGCGATGTTGAGGGCGAGCAGGGCCACCATGACCGTGGCGCCGGCGAAGACGACCGCGTTCCCGGAGGTGCCGTTGGCCAGGCCGATCGACTCCTCGAGCTCGACGCCCGCCCGCAGCTGACGCCGGTGCCGGTTGAGGATGAAGAGCGAGTAGTCGATCCCGACCGCCAGGCCGAGCATGAGCCCGAGGACCGGGGTCACCGAGACCATCTCGACCGTGCCCGACAGGGCGAGGGTCGCCAGGACCCCGAAGCCCACGCCGACGAGGGCGCTGAGGATGGGGAGGCCCGCCGCGAGGAGGGTCCCGAGCATGACCAGCAGGGTGAGGGCGGCCACGACGAGCCCGGCGATCTCACCAGGGCCGAGCACCTCGGGCAGGCCCTGGCTGAGGTCGCTCGAGAAGTCCACCCGCGCACCGGCCAGGTCGGCGCCCGCGATCCGCGCAACGACCGCGTCCTTGGTCTCCGGCGGTACCGCCATCTGCGTGCCGGTGAACGAGACGATGCCGATCGCCGCGCTGCCGTCGGTGGAGACCGTCCGGATGCCCCGGGAGAGGTCGAGCAGCGACGACCCGAGCTCGATCTGGCGTCCCTGGGTCTGGGCCTGCGTCTTCTTGGCGTCGAGCGCCTGCTGCTGGGCGGCGACCTGGGCGAGGCCCTCGGTCACCTGCGCGGGGACGGCTGCACCGGCCGTCTGGGCTTGGGCGCGGGCGCCCTCCAGCTGCTGGCGGGCCTGGTCGAGCTGCGTCTGACCTGCGGCGAGCTGGGTCTGACCGGCAATGAGCTGCGCGCGCCCCGTGTCGACCTGCTTCTGCTGGGTGTCGATCTGGGCCGCGGTCACGAACGGGTCGGTCACGCCGCGGACGCCGTCCTGCGTCCCCACCGCGGCCAGCGTGCCGCTGATCGCGGCGCGCTGCTGGTCGGTGAAGGCCCGGCCGTCAGCGGTGTGGAAGACGACCGTGCCGCTGCCCCCGCTCGCCGCGGGCAGCGCTGCTTTCAGCTGGTCGGTGACCTGGGCGGTGGCGGTGCCGGGGATCGAGACGGCCGACGACAGCGTGCCGTGCCCGAGGGCGTACGCGCCGCCGGCAAGCGCCAGCAGGGCGACCCAGAGGACGACGACGAGGAGCGCGACGCGCGCAGAACCGGCCCAGCCGGTAGAGGAAGGTGGCCATGGAACGCTTTCCGTGGTGAGGGACTGATGAGGAGCGACGGTCAGCGGCCGGTGCCGTAGCCGGTGCGCATCCGGTCGACGAGGCGGTCCATGAGCCGGTCCCAGGAGGCGCGCGACGCCGGGGTGAGCGCGCCGCCGTGCTCCTCGATCCAGCCCTCGGCGACCACGGCGACCCCGTGGAGCAGCGACGAGCCGAGCAGCCGGAGGTCGAGCGCGTCCGCGTCGGGATGGCGGGTCGTCACCTCGGCGACGAGGTCGTCTCCGATACGGGACAGGGACACCTGCATGAACTGCAGCTGGCGCGCGGCAGGCGCCTGCGCTCCGCCGAGGGCCTGCCACAGGTATGCCGTGCGCTGCGGGAGGTCGACGCTGCGCACCGTGCGCACGAGCTCCTCGAAGATCTCGTCCAGCCGGTCGTCGGCCGGGCTGGTGGTGGCGGCAGCCTCCCGGAAGGTGGCGACGACCGCGTCGAGGATCTCGATACAGGCTGCGAGGATGACATCGTCGAGTGACTCGAAGTGGTTGAAGACCGTGCGCCGGGAGACGTCGGCCCGACGGGCGAGCTCGTCCACGCCGAAGTGCGGCCCGCCGCGCTCGTCGATGAGCGCGCGTGCCGCGTCGACGATGGCCTGCCGGTGCCGGGCCTTGAGGGCGCTGCGGCGGTCGAGGGTCACGGTCACCCCGTGACACTAAGTGCAACGTTGCACTCAGTGCAAACGTCAGGGGCGGGAGGGCACCGCTCTCAGCCCAGCGGCATACCGGTGCAGGGCCGGGCGGTAGGCGGCCGTGTCGTCGTCGGCGACGTGGTCGACGATCGAGTCGACCAGGTCGGCCACTGCTTCCGCCGCCCGTCCGGCGTCGACGAGGACCAGGGCCCGGAACGCGGCGACCGCGGCGTTGCCGGGGTGGGTGACCGCCACCTCCTCGAGCAGCCGCAGCGCGCGGTCGTGGTCACCGAGCAGCCGTAGGGTCGACGCCGCCTGGATCTGCGCGCGGTGCCGGTGCGGCTCGCGCAGCCCTCCGGCGAGCGCCGCCTCGTAGAGCGGCAACGCCTGCGCCGGGTCGCCCGCGGCATCGACCGCGCCCGCGTGCTCGAAGGCGATCCGCGCGTCGTCGGGGTGCTCCGCGGCGAGCCGGGCGCTGGCCCGGCGGCGCTCGGATGGGTCCTCCATGGCCCACAGCTCGGTCAGCTCCGGTTCAAGCTCGTGCTCGCCTCGGGCGGCGACCACCTTGCGCCGGACCGCTCGCGCGTCGTCGGCGGTGGCCCCCTGTGCGGCCAGCCAGTCGCGCACCTCGACCTGCATGTCGTGGCACATGAAGGCCACGACGTCGCCGTCGGCCACCGTCGGCCACAGCGCGAGGAGCCCCTCCATCTCCGTGGCGTAGGAGTCGACGTCGACGACCCCGACGCGGGCCAACCCGGTCCGCAGGTGGGTGTCGATGTCGTCCAGGGTGCGACCGCGCAGGTACTTGGGCTTGTGGGCCACGACGACGTGGTCGGCGCCCTTCCCGGCGATCTCGCCCATGCCCTCCAGGGCGTCGTCGGGCCGGTCGCCGGTGCCGCCGATGGCCACGTGGACGCGTGCGCCGGGGGCGGTGAGCCCGTGGGCCACCTCCAGCAGCGCCTCGAGCCCGGCCTCGTTGTGGGCCATGTCGAGGACGACCGTCGCCCGGCCGCGGTCATGCAGCGGCAGCGTGTAGGCGTTGAGGCGCCCCTCGTTGAGCACCGGGTCTGGGGCGAACGTCCGCAGGCCCTCGACGACGGCATCCCGGGGCAGGCCGAGGCCGAGCGCGGCAGCGGCGGCGGCGAGGGCGTTGGCGGTGTTGTAGCGCGACAGGCCCGACAGGGTGACCGGCACGTCGACGATCCCCACCAGGCGGTCGGGGTCGGTGCCCGGCCGCAGCACGACGATCTCGCCGTCGAGCACCGTGATGCCCCGGCCTCCGGCGCCGGCCGACTCCCGCAGCGCAGGGGCGTCAGGGTCGAGGCTGAACGCCCAGGGCCGGGCCCGGATGTGGTGCCGCATGGCCCAGACCCGCGGGTCCTCGCCGTTGAGGACGACCCAGCCGTCGGGCTTGGTCACGGTGGTGACGATGGCCTTGACCTCGGCCAGCTGGTCGAGCGTGTCGATGCCCTGCAGGCCGAGATGGTCGGCGGTGACGTTGGTGACCACGCTGACGTCGTTGACGGCGACGCCCATCCCCCGCAGCAGCATCCCGCCGCGGGCCGTCTCGAGCACACCGAGCTCGAGGCCCGGCGTCGCGAGCACCTCACGGGCGCCGGCCGGCCCGGAGAAGTCGCCCGCGTCGACGGTCTCACCCATGACGACGACGCCGCTGGTGGAGCTCCAGGCCGTCTTCAGCCCGGCCGTCATGGCGATGTGCGCGACGAGCCGCGTGGTCGTCGTCTTGCCGTTGGTGCCGGTGATGGAGACGACCGGCACGGCGGGGACACCCACCGGCGACGGGCCGCCCGGCTCCTGGGCCCGGATGCCGGCCGCGGCGTCCAGCAGGATCCGGTCGGCCCCGGCGGCGTCCTCGGCAAGCAGCAGTGCGGTCAGCACTGGCCCCACAGCCTCACCCGTGAGGCGCCCCCAGGTGCGGTGGCGCCACGGCACGGCGATGACGATGTCCTGCACGGTGGACCCGGTGCCGGTGCGGACCGTCAGCCGGCGCGGCCCGAACCCGGCGACCACCCGCCGCGTGACGTGGGCGGCGAAGCGCATGAGGAACCGCTGCCGCTGGGCGGTGCCCGGCTTGCCGGGACGGGCCGACCGCAAACCGGCGTGCTCGGCCACCCGCACGGCGGTCCTGCGGTCGAGGGCGAGGTACCCGGGCAGCGCCAGCGACACCTTGACCGCGGGGCGGGGGAAGTACAGGTTCGGTCCGTCGAGGACGCGCACCTCACGCACCTCGACCGGGTTGTCCGCAGACGGGTCGGGAGCCTCCGGCGTCATGGCACGGGAGCGTAGTCGGATGGGGGCAGGACGCTTGCGGCGCCTTACTGGCCCATGGCGTGCACGCCGCCGTCGACGTGGACGATCTCGCCCGTCGTCGCCGGGAACCAGTCGGACAACAGGGCCACGCAGGCCTTGGCCGCCGGCACCGGGTCGGTGATGTCCCAGCCCAGCGGGGCCCGGTCGTCCCACACCTTCTCGAACTGCTCGAAGCCAGGGATGGACTTCGCGGCCGTGGTGCGGATCGGCCCGGCGGCGACGAGGTTGGAGCGGATGTGCTTCGGCCCGAGGTCCCGCGCGAGGTAGCGGTTGGTCGACTCGAACGCCGCCTTGGCGACGCCCATCCAGTCGTACACGGGCCAGGCGAACTTCGCGTCGAACGTCAGCCCCACGATGCTGCCGCCGTGCTCCATCAGGGGCAGCGCCGCGACGGCCAGCGCCTTGAGCA
>JBDSYO010000464.1:0-10595 GCA_039925625.1 Lapillicoccus sp.
CCGTCCGGCACCGAGGACGTCTACAAGATCTACGCCGAGTCGTTCAAGGGCCCGGAGCACCTGGCCGAGGTGCAGGCCCAGGCGAAGGAGGTCGTCAGCGCGGCGCTGAGCTCATGAACGCTCGAGCTCCTGAGTGGCGGCCATGAGGTCCCTGTCGGGTCGCCGGGCGGGGAATCGACCCGGCTGACCGGGCGTTGCCGGAGTAGGTCGCGATCGCGGTCTCCCGCCCCTCGATCCTTGGAGGCCGTCATGGCGACCACCGACCACCGCACCGCCCTCCCCCGCCGGCAGGCGGAGCAGAAGCCCAACCTGGCGACGCTCGACCAGCTGCGCACGCACGGCCGCAACGCGCTGCTCAGCCCGCGGCACCGCCGGCGCGCCAAGCCCGCGGGCTGCACCACCTGCTGACCGCTCGACCCCCGGTATTCCTGCGGCCGCCACGATGGCGGTGGATCGGACCCCCTCTGAGGGGTCGGATCCACCGCCATCCGCGTTCGGCGCCCGGGTAAGGGCTCAGAACAGGGCGCTCATCAGGGCTCGTCGGGCGGCGGTGACGCGCTCGTCGGACGGGCCGACGATCTCGAACAGCTCGAGCAGGTGCTCGCGCACCCGGTTGCGGTCGTCGCCGGCCGTGGCCCGCACGGTGTCGACGAGCCGGTGGAAGGCGTCCTCCACATGGCCGCCGAGCACGTCGAGGTCGGCGACGAGCAGCTGCGCGTCGATGTCGGTCGGGTCACCGGCGGCCGCCGCCCGGGCGGCCACCAGGTCGGCGCCCTCGGTGCGCTGCATCAGGCGTACCTGGGCGAGACCGGCCTTGGCCTCCGGGTCGGCCGGGTTCTCGGCCAGGGCCCTCCCGTATGCCTCGACCGCACCGTCGAGGTCGCCCGCCTCGATGGCGTCGTAGGCCGCGGCGAGATGAGGCGGGAGCGGCTCCTCGACCGCCTCGTCGTCGGCGTCCGCCCCGTCGGCCGCCCCCGCCGGCTCCCCCACGTCGGTGACCCGGCCGGTCACGCCGTTCTGGAGGGCGACCTGGAGCAGCTCGTCGAGGATGGGCTGCGCCTCCTGGGGCAGCAGCGGCCCGACGAACAGAGGCAGCGGCCGACCCTGGAGCAGGGCGATGGTCATGGGCACCTGCTGCACCTGCAGCGCGCGGAGCAGGCCCGGGTTCTCGTCCACGTCGACGGAGACGACCTGGAACCGGCCCTCGTTGGTGCGGGCGAGCCCACCCATGACGGTGACGAAATCCGCCGACTCCGGCAGCCGCGACGACCAGAGGACGACGACGACGGGGTGCCGCAGGCTGCGGTTGACGATCTCCTGGAAGGTGGCGTCACTCCCGGTGACGACCAGACCATCCCCGGCCGACTCCCCCACGGCACCGCCCGGCCCGCCGGGCGCCGGGTTCGCACCGCCCCCGCTCTGACCCCGGGGGGTCGCGGGACGTTTCAGGGCGGAGAGGTCGACGGCTCCCCGGAGGGCGGAGGGCGGGAACGGCTGCTGGGTCATGGGCTTCATTCTCGCCGATCGCGAGGGGGCGTCGGTGCGTCAGGTCCCGGAGGCCGAGACGAGATGCTCCTCGGCGCCCACCACCTGCGCCCGGCCGCTGTCGGGCACGACGAAGAGGACGAGCTCGAGGCTGTCCTGCACCGCCTCCGCCTTGATGGACGTGAGCCCGGTGAGCGCCTGGAACTGCGGCGACGGGGTGATGGTCCCCTGCGTGCGGTTCAGGAGGGTGTCCTTGCGGGTCATGACGGCGAACACCAGGGCGCCCTTCCCACCGGCCAGTCGCAGCCCGCCGACGACGTCCTTGGCCTGGTGCTGCTGGGTGAAGGTGCCCACCCCCGACAGCGCGTCGTTCTGGGCCTTGGCGCTCTGCTTGAGCCTGGCGGCGAAGGCGTCGTCGCCGAAGGGTGGGTCGGCGGCGGCGGCCGCCGGCGCGGGGAAGGAGAGCGACGCGGCATACGCGGCGAGCAGCTTCTCGGGGTCGGTGGCCAGGCCGGTGGCGTCGTCACCGAGGACGGGGGCGCCCTGGGTGAGCTGGTCGAAGGCCGGGACCTCGCTGCTCGGCAGCATGGGCGCGCCGAGCGCGATCTTGAAGGGGGTCCGGGCGTCCGGGGTCGTCAGCAGGGAAAGCACGGGCAAGCCGGACGTGGCCCGGGTCGTCTGCACGACCATGACCCGCGGGTAGGCCTCCCCGCTCGAGACCGCGAGCACGGTGGGGGCCGCGGCCGTGAGGGTGAGGGCGTTCTTCTGCTCCTGGGTGAGGGTCGGCGCGAGCTTGGCGTCGGCCTTGGCCGCGACGAGGGCGTCACCGGTGTAGACGGTGTCGCGCAGGGCGTCCCCGTCGGCGCCGGGCGCGGCCGCCGCCTTCTGGGCGGTCTGCACCACCTGAGCGGCCAGGGCCTGGGCCTGCGAGGCGGCCAGGGCCCCTCCGACGGTGGCCGTGGGCGCGTCCGTGACTCCGGCGATGCTGGCGCAGCCGGAGAGGCCGGAGGCGAGCGCGACCGCCCCGAGGGCGGCGGTGAGACGGGTGGTGGGCCGGGTCATCGGACCTCCTCCGGCTGGGGGGCGCGACGGTGCTGCCACAGCCAGCCGCCGGCGAACGCGAGGACGATGAGGCCGACGAGGAGAGCGGCCACGGCCTCGAGGAACCAGGCGGTGCGGGAGAAGCTCACCGACACCTCGACCGGTCCCCCCTTGGTGGGGTAGACGAGGACCGACTGGGGCGCCTGGTCCTGGCTGAGGGTGATCGTGTCCGTGCCGGTGGCGCGCCACACGTGGTATCCCGACGGGTCCTCGAGGCCGCCGCTGCCGAGCTGCTCGACCTGCAGCGTCCGGGCCGGGAACGCCGCGGCCACGACGATGTCGTGCTTCGCCTGACCGACAGCATCCGTCGCGTCCTTGGGGGTGGCCGCCCCGATGAAGACCGGGCCCGACGCGGCCCGCGCCGTGACCGTGACGGGCACGGCGACACGGTTGAGCGGGTTGGGTCCGATGACCAGAGGCTGGCCGGCCGTGGCGTTGAAGGTGGCGGTGCCCTTGGGCCCGAGCAGGATGGCGAACCACGCACCGATGATCGTCGACGCGAGCCCGAGGATCACCAGGAGGGCGACCACGAGACGACGTGCGAGGGCCACGAGGGGGTCCTGTTCGTTCGGCGACGCATACGGCGGGCGGCGTCTGGCTGCGGGTCGGGGGGCTGGAGAGCGCGTGCGGGTGCGCCCTCGGTGACGTCCACCATGACATACGGGCCCAGGGCGAGACCAATCCGTGACCTCACCCCACCCGTGCTGACCCGTCAGAACCGGGCGGGCTCCCGGTAGACGCCCCACTCGGCCCGCAGCGCGTCGCAGATCTCACCCAGGGTCGCCTCGGCGCGCGCGGCGTCGAGCATGGCGGGGACCATGTTCCCGTCGGTGCGCGCGACGTCGACCAGGTGGGAGAGGGCGGCGTGCACGACGCCCTCGTCACGACCGGCCTTGCGCCGGCCCAGGGCCCGCACCTGCTCGCTCTCCACCTCGTGGCTCACGCGCATGATCTCGAGGTCGTGGCTCACCGACGCGGTATGCGTGTTGACGCCGACGACCTTCTTGTCACCCTTCTCGAGCGCGAGCTGGTACTGGAAGGCGGCGTCGGCGATCTCCCCCATGAACCAGCCCTCCTCGATGCCGCGCAGGATGCCGGACGTCATCGGCCCCACCTCGTGCGGCACGGTGCCGTCGGCGCCGGCGGTGCGCCCGAGCTCGCCCATCCCACGGATGGTCTCGAAGATGGCCTCCGCCTCGGCCTCCATGGCGTCGGTGAGGGCCTCGACGTACCAGGACCCCCCGAGCGGGTCGGCGACGTTGACGACGCCCGTCTCGTCCATGATCACCTGCTGGGTGCGCAGGGCGATCTCCGCGGCCTGCTCGCTCGGCAGCGCCAGCGTCTCGTCCAAAGCGTTGGTGTGCAACGAGTTCGTGCCGCCGAGCACGGCGGCGAGCGCCTCGACGGCCGTGCGGACGACGTTGTTGTAGGGCTGCTGGGCGGTGAGTGAGACGCCGGCGGTCTGGGTGTGGAACCGCAGCCACTGCGCCTTGTCGGTCTTGGCGCCATAGACGTCGCGCAGCCACCGGGCCCAGATGCGGCGGGCCGCCCGGAACTTGGCGATCTCCTCGAAGAAGTCGACGTGGGCGTCGAAGAAGAAGGACAGGCCCGGAGCGAAGACGTCGACGTCCATCCCCCGCGAGAGCCCGAGCTCGACGTAGGCGAAGCCGTCGGCCAACGTGTAGGCCAGCTCCTGCGCAGCCGTGGAGCCCGCCTCGCGGATGTGGTAGCCCGAGACCGAGATCGGCTTGTAGTCGGGGATGTTCTCGGCGCAGTACTCCATCAGGTCGCCGATGAGGCGCAGGTGGGGCTCGGGGCCGAACAGCCACTCCTTCTGCGCGATGTACTCCTTGAAGATGTCGGTCTGCAGCGTGCCGTTGAGCACCCCGAGGTCGATGCCCTGGCGCTCGGCGGCCACGAGGTACATGCAGAAGACCGGGACCGCCGGCCCGGAGATCGTCATCGACGTGGTGACGTCGCCCAGGGGGATGTCGGCGAACAGCGTCTCCATGTCGGCGGCGCTGTCGATGGCCACCCCGCAGTGGCCGACCTCGCCGAGGCTGTGCGCGTCGTCGGAGTCGCGG
Source organism: Lapillicoccus sp. (assembly GCA_039925625.1). Classification (GTDB taxonomy): domain Bacteria; phylum Actinomycetota; class Actinomycetes; order Actinomycetales; family Dermatophilaceae; genus Lapillicoccus. The sequence goes on from JBDSYO010000464.1 coordinate 4,671, forward strand.
CCCATGAGGGTGGGCATGTCGAAGGCGACGCTGAGGCCACCGCCGCCCCGGGCCAGGATCATCTTGTAGCGCTCGTTGGTCTGCACGGCGTTGCCGAAGCCCGCGAACTGGCGGATGGTCCACGTCCGCCCGCGGTACCCCGTGGGGTAGAGGCCGCGGGTGAAGGGGTACTCCCCCGGCCAGCCGATCCGCTCCATCCGCTCGCGCTCGGCGTCGCTCGCGTCGTCGGGCAGGTCGGGTGTGCCGTGCAGGCCCGGCCCGTAGACCGGCTGCACCGGCGTACCCGACAGCGTCGTGTAGTCGGCGTCGCGCACCCGACCCGCCGCGAGGGCCGCGTCGTAGCGCGCCTGCCAGCGGGAGGCGCCGTGGGTGGGCCGGTCGGGGGTCTCGTCAGGCATACACCTCAATTTACTAGGACGTCCTACTAATTACCACCGGACTCAGATGCTTGCCGGTTCTGCGGCCTCCACCCCTCAGGACCCGGCACCATCTGAGTCCGGTCGGGGATGTCGGGGACGACGTCACGCGATGAAGTCGTCGCGCGCGACCCGGACCCGGCGCAGGATGTCGAACAGCTGCTCGTGCTCGTCCGGAGTGAGCATCGCCAGCCCGAACCCCCCGGCCACCAGGTCGGCGGTGGCCGCCTCCATGACCTCACGCCCGGCCTCGGTGATCGCGGCGAGGGTGCCGCGGCCGTCGCGGGGGTTGGGGCCGCGGCGGACCAGGCCCTGGGCCTCGAGGCGCTGGACGATGTGGGTCGCCGAGGTGGGGTGCACCATGAGGCGCTCGCCGACCTTGCTCATCGGCAGCTCGCCCGCCGACGAGAACGCCAGCAGGACGAGGGCCTCGTACCGCGCGAAGGTCAGTCCGTGCCGCCCGACGACCCCGTCGAACTCGGCCAGCAGCAGCTGCTGCACGCGCATGATCGAGGTCGCCGAGGCCATCGCCACCGGCTGCGACCGCGGCCCCCACCGGCGCCGCCAGAGCTCGGCCGCCCGGCGGATGGGGTCGAAGGGCAGAGGCAGACCGTCAGGCACGCGCAGCACGCTAGCGGCTGGCCGCGTACCCGTGACCCGGCCGGCCACGATCCGGTTAGGTGGGGTCATGGATGCGGCGCAGGAGTGGACCCGGGCGCAGCAGCGCGTCGTCGAGCTGGTGGAGGGCGTGGACGCCGGCGCGGCCGCCCAGCGCGTGCCGGCGTGTCCCGACTGGACGGTGCGCGACCTGCTCTCGCACGTCATCGGTCTGGGGGTCGACGTCGTGGCCGGCGACGAGCCGGACGACCACAACGAGGCCTGGACCGCCCGCCAGGTGGAGAGCCGCCGCAGCAACGACGTCGCCGCGCTGCTCGCGGAGTGGCGGGCCCTGACCCCGGCGATGCAGAGCTACCTGCAGGAGGTCAGCCCGCGCCCCCTCAACGACCTCGTCATCCACGAGCAGGACCTCCGCGGTGCCCTGGGTGTGTCGGGCGGCCGGGACACCGACGGTCTCGCAGCCGTCCGGGAGCGGATGCTGGCCCGGTTCACCCCCAAGGTCGAGGGCCTGCCGGTCATCGCGCTGGACGGCGAGTCCTGGTCGTGGCGGTCCGGCGAGGGCGAGCCGAGCGTCGTCGTGAGGGCCTCCACCTTCGACCTCACCCGGGCGCTGACGGCCCGCCGGTCGGAGCACCAGATCCGCGGCTGGACGGTGCAGGGCGACATCGAGCCGTACCTGCCCGCCTTCGCCACCCTGGGCCCCCTTCCCGAACGCGACCTCAGCGAGTAGGCCGCTCAGCCCAGTCGCGCGGCCACGTCGAGGAGCGGCCGCCCGCGGTCGGCGAGCCCGATGCCCATGAGGTGCAGTCCCGAGGTGACCCGCTCGACGTAGCCCCACTCCCACACGGCCTGCTCCTCGACCCCGGTCTCGTCGGCCAGCATCCGGCACCAGTCGCGGACCTCGGCGCGGGGGTCCTCGGAGGTTGACAGGACGCCGGTCCACTCGCGGACGAGCACCCCCAGGTCGTAGGCCGGGTCGCCCAGGAACGCCTCGGGGTCGATCAGCACGCGTCCCTCCACCGCACCGGGCCGGGACCAGAGGACCGGGAGCATGTTGCCGATGTGGGCGTCGCCATGGACGACCACCGCCCGCCGCGGGTCCCACGCCTCGGCGCGCCGGTCGAGGAGGCATCGAGCCCGGTCGACGACGTCGACCGGCACCGGCTCGGGGATGCGGGCGAGCTCGTCGTCGATGAGCGCGCGCAGCACGGACACCTTGGGGTCCTCGTCGGGGGCCTCACGCTCGTCCGGGTCGCGGTCGACCGACCAGGCCACCCGCAGCACCCGCGCCCCCCGACGCATGAGGGCGACGTGGCCATCGACGGCCGGGTCCGGGATCGGGCCGAGCGCCTCCAGCAGCACGGCGTGCCGGTCGGGGTCGTGGCGCAGCACGCGGGCATACCCCTGGCCGTCGGCGCGGAGCATGGCCGCCACCTCACGGCCGAGGTCACCGTGCGGCAGGGCCACCTTGAGCACCGCCGGCGACCCGTCGCCGCACCGCACGAGGCCGGCCCAGGAGGCGGTCCCGCCGAGCAGGGACCGCCCCATCGTCAGGCCCCAGTCATCCGCGAGGCGGTCGACGACACCCGGCAGCAGCTGGAGCCAAGCCACCCCGACACCGCCGAGGCTGCGGGCGCGGGCGACCGCGGCCGGGTCGAGGGTGACCGTCACTAGTCCTGTTGCGCGAGAACGGCCTCCAACCGCTGCACCTTGCCGTCCAGCTCGCCGGTAAACCCTGGCCGGATGTCCGCCTTGAGCACGAGGCTCACCCGCGGGCTCACCGCCGCGATAGCGTCGACCGCTCCCTTGACCACCGCGAGGCACTCGTCCCACTCCCCCTCGATGGTCGTGAACATCGCGTCGGTGCGGTGGGGCAGCCCGCTGTCGCGCACCACCCGGATCGCCGCGGCCACAGCCTGGCTCACCGACCCGGTGTCATCTGCGGATCCGGACGGGGCGACGGAGAAGGCGACGAGCATGCCGCCACGCTACCCGCGCCCTCAGTCGCGACCGTCAGTGGCGAGGACCCGGTGGTACATCCGGCACAGCTCGACGAGCTCGAAGCCCAGGGCCTCGTTGATCGACACCATCCACGCGTTGGTCTCGTCGTTGCCGGTGCCGACCACGGTGCGCTCCGGATGGTCCTGCTGGAGGCGCCGCAGGTTCTCCACCTTCACCGCGGTGCCGAGCCGGTGGCCCCGGTGCTCACGGTCGACGAGCGTGCCCCACTGCCAGACCTGGGTCGGCGCACCCGACGGCAGGACGAGGTCGGTGTAGGCGACCACCGCCCCGGTGGCCTCCTCGACCGCGACGGTCGTGAGGCGCACACGGCCCTGCAGGCGCTCCAGGTCGAGGTAGGCGCGGTAGTGCTCGGGCGTCATGGACTCGGCTTCGAACTCCACGTCACCGGTGGGGGCGTCGACGCCGAGCTGGTTCGACACGCGGCAGTAGCCGGCGACGAGGGGTTCCGGCAGCCCGCCGACGTGGGTCTCGAGCCGGTACGCCTCCGCCCACCGCGGCCGGGCGGCGCCGGCCAGGGCGTCCAACCGGGCCGTCGGGACCGGGAGGGTGAGATGCCGCACCTTGTCGGTGCTGGCCGGCGTGAACCCCCACCGCGTCGCGAACCGTTCGTGCGGGTGGCCCCCCGTCGCGTCCGGCGGCACGAACGCCTCGCCGAGGAGCTCGCGCCGGCCCTCCTCGCGGGCCCGGCGCACCACGAGGTCGACGAGCGCGGCGCCGACGCCCCGACCACGTCGGTCGGGAGCGACGTCGATGTCGAACCACAGCTTGTCGACGTTGTCCAGCAGCGGGAACCACAGCTGCGCGATCCCGACGACGGCGCCGCCGTCCCGTGCGGCCCACATCTCGGCGCGCTGGGCGGGGTCGTCGAACCGCCAGTCACGCAGCGTCGGCTCGAACCCGTCCCGGTCGTTCCACGGCCGCTGATGGTCCTGGCTCGCCCGCACCACCGCGTAGGCCGCGGCCCCCTCGGCGTCGTCGTGGACGTCGAGGCGGGAGACGTCGACCCCGACGTGCACTGAACCGACCATCCCACGACGGTAGGGAGTCGGCGCCCGTCCCCGCCAGCGGTTTTCAGCCGGTCGGCAGACGCAGCACGGCGACCCCGTGGCTGCCGACCGCCACCGCGCCGGGTGAGACCGCCGTCGTCCCGGGGTCCCAGGAAAGCAGCACCTCGGTATCAGGACCGACCTCCGCCACCGGCACCGTCAGCGCCTCCGGGGTGAAGTTGCACACGAGCCGGATGTGTCCGCGCGCGAGCACGAAGGACCGCCCGGCGTCGGTGCGCACGTCGACGGCGTCGAGCCGGTCGTCCCACAGGTCCGGACGGCGGCGCCGCTCGGCGACCAGGGCGGCATACCAGCGCAGCATGCGGTCGTGGCCGGCCTCCTCGAGCTCCGTCCAGTCGAGCACGCTCCGGTCGCGGGTCGCGGGGTCCTGGGGGTCGGGGACGTCGTCGCGGTCCCAGCCGTGGCCGGCGAACTCGGCGCGTCGACCCTCGCGGATGGCGGTGGCCAGCGCCTGGTCCTCGAACGAGCTGAAGAACTGCCACGGCGTGGAGGCGGCCCACTCCTCCCCCATGAACACCATCGGGGTGAAGGCCGACAGGAGGTAGATCGCGGCGCCGATCGCCTGCTGGCCGGGGGTGACCGACGCGCTGATCCGGTCACCGGTGGCGCGGTTGCCCACCTGGTCGTGGGTCTGGAGGTAGCCGAGGAACTGCGCCCCGCGGTGGCGCTCCCGGTCGACCTTCGCGCCCCACTCGCGGCCCCGGAAGCTCGACCAGCGCCCGTCGTGCAGGAACGCCTCGGTGAGGGTCTTGCTCAGGGCGTCGGGCTCGCTGAAGTCGGCGTAGTAGCCGGTGTGCTCCCCGGTGAGGGCCGCGTGCAGGGCGTGGTGCACGTCGTCGTCCCACTGCGCGTCGATGCCCCAGCCGCCCTCGGCCGTCGGCGTCACGACCACCGGGTCGTTGAGGTCACTCTCGGCGATGAGCGTGAGGGGTCGCCCGAGCGCCTGCTGCAGGGCGCCCGTCTCGTCGGCGAGCTGGGCGAGCAGGTGCGGCGTCGAGTCGTCCTTGAGCTCGTGTACCGCGTCGAGCCGCAGGGCGTCGAGGTGGAAGTCGCGCAGCCAGCGCAGGGCGTTGTCGACGATGAAGCGGCGCACCTGCGCGGACCCCGGTCCGTCGAGGTTGACCGCCGAGCCCCACGGCGTCGTGTGCCGGTCGGTGAAGTACGGCCCGAACTGCGACAGGTAGTTCCCGCTCGGCCCCAGGTGGTTGTAGACGACGTCGAGGCAGACCCCGAGCCCGCGCTGGTGACAGGCGTCGACGAAGCGCTGGAGGGCGGCCGGCCCGCCGTAGGGGTCGTGGACGGCATACAGGTCGACCCCGTCGTAGCCCCAGCCCCAGCGCCCGGGGAACGCGGCGAGCGGCATCAGCTCGACGACGTCGACACCCAGGGTGACGAGGTGGTCGAGCCGGCTCGTCGCGGCGTCCAGGGTGCCGCCGGAGGTGAACGTGCCGACGTGCAGCTCGTACAGGACCCCGCCGAGCACCCCCTGACCGCCCCGCGGCCCGGGCCACCCCAGGTCGCTCCAGGAGTAGGTGGACGTGTCGAACGTCCGGCTCGGCCCGTCGACCCCCCGCGGCTGCCAGGGGCTGCGCGGGTCGGGGCGCGGCGCACCGCCGTCGATGCGGAAGGCGTAGTCGACGGCGCCCGCATGGTCGGTCGTCGCGGTCCACCACCCACCCGAGATGCGCGTCATGGGGGTGGTCGTGACGACGCCGCCGACGGGCGCGATGTCGATGTGCATCCGACGGGCGTCCGGGGCCCCGCCCATGCTGAGACCGACGACTACGACGCGTACGGCTCGC
>JBDSYO010000465.1:0-15078 GCA_039925625.1 Lapillicoccus sp.
CCGGTGCTCGCCGTGCGGGCCGTGGGATGGCCGACGGCGGCGGGGGTGATCTGCACGAGCCACACGCCGTCGGGCGGGTCGTCGACGTCGTCGGCTGTCTGGGCCGCGTGCTCCACGGTCCCCCGGATCTCGTCGGCCTGCTGGCGGTCGAAGACGAGCACCGACCCGAACGACACGACGAGCACGACGAGCGACACGGCGACGGCGGTCTGGACGGCGACGGACCACGCCGCGGTCCGCAGGAGCCGCCGGTCGGTCCGGTGGCTCGGGTCGAGATCGGGGGGGCGGGTCAGCCGGGTGCGGACGCTCACGCGCGGCCCAGCCGGTAGCCGAGCCCGTGCACGGTCTCGACGACGCCGCGCCCCAGCTTGCGGCGTAAGTAGTAGACGTAGGTGTCGACGGATCCCGACGTCTCCGCGTCCTCGAACACGAGCTGCAGCAGCTCGTCGCGCTCGAACACCCGACGCGGGCTGCGGGCCATGACCGCCAGCAGCTGGGCCTCCCGGCGGGACAGCTCCACGCTCCGCCCGTCGACGACCGCCCGCGCCTCGGCGACCCGCAGCTCGCCGCCGCTGATGGCCAGCACGTCGCGGTCGGCCGTCCGGGGGCGCAGGAGGGCCCGCAACCGGGCCAGCAGCTCCTCCACGTCGAACGGCTTCCCGAGGTAGTCCTGGGCGCCGGCGTCGAGGCCCTCCACGCGGTCGGCCACGGTGTCGCGGGCCGTGAGGATGAGCACGGGAGCGGCGACGCCCCGGGACCGCAGCCGCGATACGAGGTCGAGACCCTCGATCGCCGGGAGTCCGCGGTCGAGGACCATGACGTCCCACTCATCCACCAGGCCTCGGTGCAGCCCCTGCTGACCGTCGCGGGCCGTCGTCACGTCGTAGCCCTGCGCCGTGAGCAGCCGCTCCAACAGGTGCGCGAGGTCGGGGTCGTCCTCGACGAGGAGCAGCCGGGCCCCCGCACCTACGACCCCGGACATGCCCGTCATGGTGGCATCCCCGCCTCAGACCTGTCTGAGATCGCCCCGTTTGGATGGGCGCCATGAGCACCCGCACCGCCCCCGCGCGCCGCGGCCCGACCGGAGGCGCCCGCCGCCGTGCCCCCGATCCCCTCGCCCTCGGACGTCGGGAGCGGCGCTGGCGGGCGCGCACCAGCGACCTGCTCGAGCTCGTGGCCCTCGCCGGCCTCGTGCTCGTCGTCGGCCTGTTCCTGCGCGACGGCGGCAGCCACGACCTCACGACCGGCGCCTGGCCCGGCCGGCTCAACGCCGTCGGGCGGGTCGCCGGCCTGGTCGCGGTGGACCTCCTGCTCCTCCAGCTGCTCCTGGCCGCCCGGCTGCCGTGGGTCGACCGCGCGTACGGCAACGACCGGGCCCTCAAGGCGCACCGCGTGCTCGGCCGCATCACGGTGCCCCTCGTGCTCGTCCATGTCGAGGCCCTCGTGCTCGGGTATGCCGGTCAGGAGGGCCTCAACCCGGTCGTCGGGTGGGCGGTGGAGCCGTTCCACATGCTCCAGGACGTGCCCGACATGCTCACGGCGAACGTCGCCACCCTCCTGCTCGTCGTCATCGCCGTGACCTCCGTGCGGGCCGCGATGCGCAAGGTCGGCTACGAGCGCTGGCACCTCGTCCACCTCACCGCCTACGCGGCTGTCACCCTCGGTCTGCCCCACCAGCTGTCCACCGGCACCGACCTCACCGCCTCCCCTGCTGCCCACGCCTACTGGATCGCCCTCTACGTCGGGGTGGCGGGGGCGCTGCTGTGGTGGCGGCTCGCGGTGCCCGTCGTGCGGAGCGTGCGGCACCGCCTGCGGGTCGATGAGGTCGTGCAGGAGGGCCCCGACACCTGGTCGGTCTGGGTTAGCGGCCGCCACCTCGAGGCCCTCGACGCCCGCGCCGGGCAGTACCTCAACTGGCGCTTCCTCTCCCCCGGGCTCTGGGCGTTCGCCCACCCGTGGTCGCTCTCCCGGCGCCCCGACGGCCACCGCCTGCGCCTCACCGTGCGCGACCTCGGTGACCACTCCCGAGCCGTCGCCGACCTCAGGCCGGGTACGCGGGTGCTCATCGAGGGCCCGTACGGCGCCTTCACGACGCGGAAGCGCACCCGGTCCCGCGTGCTGCTGCTGGCCGCAGGGATCGGCGTCACCCCCGTACGCGCCATCTACGAGGAGATCGTCCGTGAGCAGGCGGCGGCCCCCGGCGACGTCGCCGTCGTCCTGCGGGCCGACACGGAGGACCGGCTCGTGCTGCGCGACGAGGTCTCGACGCTGGCGCGCCGCGGCGGACACCGGGTGCACGTCCTCACGGGTCCTCCGGTCCAGGGGTCCTGGATGCCACGCGGCCTGCCGGGACGCGACGACGCCGACCGACTCCGGCGCCTCGTCGGTGACCCCGCCGCCATGGACGTCTTCGTCTGCGGGCCAGCGGTGTGGATGGACCTCGTCCACACCAGCCTGCGCGACGCGGGCGTCCCCCGCACGCAGATCCATGACGAGCGGTTCGCCTGGTGAGGCCGTTCACCGCCGTCTCCGCCGCGGCCGCCAGCCTCGGGGTGCTCGTCCTCACTTGGAACGCCGGCGAGCGCTCCGCTCCCCTCGCCGACGCCCCGCCCGTGGCGAGCGCTCCCGGGACCTCGTCGTCCTCCCCCACGACGAGCGCCGCCCCACGCGCGACGGCGCCGCCGGGCCGCGCGACGGCGGGAAGCTCCCCCTCCGCCGCCGCGCCCTCCGCGGCGGCGCCGTCGACCACCGCATCGGCCGCGTCGGGGAACCGCGACGTCACCGGGCCCAGCATCATGACCCGCTACGGCGCCGTGCAGGTGCAGGTGAAGCTCTCGGGAACCCACATCACCGACGTCGTCGCCCTCCACCTCACCGACAGCAACCGCACCTCGGTGCAGATCAGCGCCCAGTCGGCCCCGACCCTGCGCCAAGAGGCCCTCGCGGCCCAGTCGGCGCAGATCGACGTCGTCAGCGGCGCCACCTACACGAGCACCGGGTACCAGCAGAGCCTCCAGGCCGCTCTCGACGCCGCCCACGCCTGACCCCACCCGCCCCGGCGGAGGTCAGGGTGTCCCGTCCGTCGCGGCCAGGGCGGCGCGGAAGCGGTCGACGGGGTCGTGGCGGTGGTAGACCCGTTCCGTCTCCTCGATGTGGTCGAGGAAGCGCTGGTAGGTGGCGGCCGCCACGAGCTCGGCCACCGGCGCGAGCAGCCGGGCCGCCCGTTCGGGGTCGCTCCCGGGGACGGCCGCCCTCCACCGCGCCACCCACCCGGCGCGGGTCCGGGACTGCGCGGCGGCCCCGTCGAGCCGCTCGACGAACGCCCGCATGTCGAACACCGGGTGGCCGACGCCGACGTCGCCCCAGTCGAGCAGCGTCAGGCGGTCGCCGTCGCGGCGCCAGTTGCCCGGGTGGAGGTCTCCGTGCACGAGGGTGTCGGGCAGCCCGCACGCCGAGACCTCGGACAGGCGACCGGGCAGCGCCGCCACCAGGGCGTCGAGCGCGTCCCGCTCGGCCGTGGTCAGGTGCGAGCGGGTCTCCGGCCGGGTCGCGGCCGCCTCGACCGACTGGAGGAGCGCCGACGGTCGCAGGTCGACCGCCCCGAGGGACAGCAGGTGCTCGAGGTCGGTCGTGCTCGCGCGCTGGACGGCCACCCACCGCTCGGTCATGGCGGCCACCACTGCCGGGTCGGTGAGGCCCCACTGGTCTGTGCCCGGCACGTGGTCCATGAGCAGGAGCCGCCGGGCCGGGTCGTGGTCGAGGACCCGTGGGGTCAACCGGTCGTCGAGGGCGGCGACCCGGGTGATCACGCCACCCTCGTCGGCGAGGAACGGTGGCGTGGCCTTGAGCCAGACCTCACCCTCCAAGGTCGCGGCCCGCATGAGCATCGACAGGTTCCACGTCTTGACCTGGCGCAGCGGACCCGTGCGCCGACGCCCGCGACGGGCCAACGCCGCGTCCACCCATGCCGGTAGGTCGGCCAGGGCGTCGGCCTCGGCCCACCACTGCCGGCATGCGGGGTCGACCGCCACCGCCGCGGCTGCCGGTGGGGCCACGGGCCCGAGTCGGCCCGGGTCACCCGACCGCAGCTGGGCCAGGTAGGAGACCGGCCCCCCGGCATACCCCCCGTCCGTCGTGAGCAGCCGCAGCACGGTCACCTCGAGCCCGTCGCACTGCCGCACATGGTCGACAACGGCCGCCACCTCCGGCCAGAACTGCGGCGCGACCAGGAATGCCGCGAGCTGCCCGAGCAGGACGCCACTGGCGTCGCACAGGACGACGGTGACGAGCCGCTGGTCGTCCGGGATGGGCGGCATACGCAGAAACGGTAGCGATCACCCGGCCCCCCTCGAGGAGAGGTGTCCCTGGTAGCCCCGACGGGATTCGAACCCGCGCTACCGCCTTGAGAGGGCGGCGTGCTAGGCCGCTACACAACGGGGCCCTAGCGTGTCCGGCGCTTTCCAGGTGGCCCTGATGCGCGTCGAACGCCGGACGAGACCTTACCCGTAGGGGTGGGCCACGACCGAATCGTGCGCTGGGGTACCAGGACTCGAACCTAGAACAACTGAACCAGAATCAGTCGTGTTGCCAATTACACCATACCCCATGGGGGTATCGGATCCGTGCCGACGACGAGCGGCGGGCACAGTCCGAACCGAGGAGCGATACTACCGGCGCGGGCACCGGCCTCCCAAATCAGAGGCTGGCGCGGAGCGCCGCGATGCGGGCCAGGGTCGAGGTCTTGCCGAGGATCTCCATCGACTCGAAGAGCGGTGGCGAGACCCGCTGGCCCGACACGGCCGTACGCAGCGGACCGAACGCGAGCCGCGCCTTGATGCCCAGCCCCTCGACGACCGCCGCCCGCAACGAGGCCTCGATCGCGGCCGCGGTCCAGCCGCTCTCCGACCCGAGCAGCCCCCGCGGCCGGTCGTCGATGTCGCCGAGCGCCGTCGCCGCGGCGTCCAGCACCGCCGCCGATCCGTCGTCGAGCTGGGCGCGGGCGTCGTCGGCGATCTCGATCTCGTCGTCACCGACGAAGAACGGCCGCACCAGCGGGGTCGCCTCCGACAGCAGCGCGATCCGGGTCTGGATGAGCTCGGCAACCGGCATGAGCCGGCCGAGCTCCCCCAGCGAGGGCGAGCCCGACAGCACCCCGTCGGCCTCGAGGTAGGGCAGCAGGCGCGAGGCGAACTCACGCGGCTCCAACGCCCGGATGTAGACGCCGTTGAGCCAGCTCAGCTTGTCGAGGTTGAAGATGGCGCCCGCCCGGTTGACGTCCGACCAGCGGAAGCGCTCCGTGAACTCGGCGAAGGTGAACACCTCCCGCTCGCTGCCGTCGGCCTCGACGATCGGCGGATAGCCCTGCAGCGCCAGGAAGTTGACCAGCGCCTCCGGCAGGTAGCCCTGGTCGCGGAACCACGTGAGCCGGGCCCACGGGTTCTTGCGCTTGGAGATCTTCGCCTTCTTCTCGTCGCGCAGCAGGGGCATGTGCGCGAACGCCGGTGGCTCCAGCCCGAACCAGGTGTAGAGCAGCAGGTGCTTCGGGGTCGAGCTGATCCACTCCTGCCCGCGCACGACGTGGGTGATCGCCATCTCGTGGTCGTCGACCACGACGGCCAGGTGGTAGGTCGGGAACCCGTCAGCCTTGAGGATCACCTGGTCGTCGGGACGCGGCGCACTGGTGCGACCCATGATGAGGTCGTCCCAGAAGAGCTCGACGTCGTCGGGGATCAGCATCCGCACGACCGGGTCCGGCGTGAACCCCGGCAGCTCGGCTCGCTGCTCCTGCGTCTTCCCGAGGCACAGCCGGTCGTACCCGGTCGGCCGCTTGGCCCGCTGCTGCTCCTCGCGCATCTGGGCCAGCCGCTCGGACGAGCACCAGCAGAGGTACGCGTGTCCCTCGGCGAGGAGGCGCTCGGCGTACGGGCGGTACGTGTCGAGGCGCTCGGACTGGCGATACGGCGCGTGCGGACCCCCGACGTCCGGGCCCTCGTCCCACGTCAGGCCGAGCCAGCGGAGGCTGTCGTAGAGCTGCTGCTCGCTGTCGGCCTGGAACCGCGCCCGGTCGGTGTCCTCCACCCGCAGCACGAACGACCCACCCTGCTGACGCGCGTACGCCAGGTCGAACATGGCCATGTAGGCGGTACCGACGTGCGGATGACCCGTGGGGGACGGGGCGACCCGCAGGCGTACGGGAGCGGTGGGTGGGCCGGCGGAACCGGCGTCCGAGTCCGTCGGGGAGCTCGTCGGGGAGGTCGTCATGGTTCGGTCAGCCTAGCCAGCGGATCGACCCTTCTTGGATAGGGTGAACGTGCTGTCCAGGGTCTCGGCACCCCAACGGGAAGGGTTGCGGCTTGTCTTCATCGAGTGGGGCCGGCGCCCCAGGCGTCACGGGGGCGGGCGCCGTGGCACCCGCGGGGCGCGAGGACCTGCGCACCTCGCTACAGCCCCTGGTCGACATCGTCCGACGGCTCCCGTGGACGACGTCGGTGGTCGTCGTCATGGCGGTCCTGGCCATCGTCACCGGAGGGGCCTGGCGGGGCCTGTTCTTCACCGAGTGGTGGGACCGCCTGGCCTACGGGCTCCCGGCCCTGCAGGAGGGGCGCTGGTGGACGCCGGTGACCGGCTCCCTGGTGGCCGCCCTGCCGTCCCAGTACATCACCCTCGTCCTCTTCTTCGGGGTGGCGAGCGGGTTCTGCGAGTGGCGCCTCGGCACGCTGCGCACCGCCGTCGCATGCGTCGTGGGCCAGCTGGTGAGCGTCCTCGGCAGCATCGGCATCGTCGCGCTCGCGTCCGCCGCCGGCTCGGAATGGGGCAAGCAGCTGGCCGGCGGCGACTACGACGGCTTCTGGGGCGGGGCGATGTGCGCCCTCGTCGTCGTAGGCGCCACGCTGAAGGCCCCCTGGCGCGAGCGGGTCCTCGTCGCCAGCATCAGCCTCAACGCCATCACCCTGGTCTGGGTCGGGCTGTTCTGGGACCTCAACCGCGTCATCGCGACCGTCGTCGGCCTGCTCCTGACCCTGCCGCAGGCGCGCAGCCTGCTCACCCGCGGCCGCCGGATGTCCCGTCACGAGGTGCGGGTGATGGCGACCGCCTTCCTCGTCTTCATCGCCCTGGCTCAGGTCCTCGCCATGGTCTTCCCCGAGGAGGGTCCCCTCGGACCTGAGCGCGCGGTCGTGGGACGGCCGCTCATCATCCTGTACGTCGTCGCCGAGCTGCTGGTGGCCGCCGGCCTGCATCGGGGCAGCCGTCTGGCGTACAGCGCCGCCCTGGCCCTGACCATCACCGGCCTCGCCACCGCGCTCGCCCTGCGGCCGGTGTCGCGGGGGGTCGCCGCCGCGCTCGTGTTCCTCCCGCTGCTGATCCTGCTGCTGCGCACACAACGCGCCTACACCGCGTCGGTGTCACCCGCCTCGTCGGCGCGGCTGCGCCGGGACGTCGGCCTGGTCGCCCTGGGCTTCCTGGGTTACATCGTCCTCGGGTTCGCCCTCATCGACCAGTTCCGGCCGCAGCCGTCGCTCCTGCAGATGGCGCAGGAGACGGTGACCCGCGCCTTCTTCACGACGACCGAAGCGTTCGAGGCGAGCTCCCGCCCGGCCTCCATCTTCCTCGCCTCGCTCTCGATCATCCCCTTCGTCGTCGTCTTCATCGTGCTGCTGCTGCTCCTGCTGCGCACCCGCAAGCCCACCGCGACGCTCAACCACGACCGGGCCCTGGCGCTGCTGCACACCTACGGCGGCGGCAACCTGTCGTGGATGACCACATGGCCGGCCAACGCCCACTTCATCACCGAGGACGGCAAGGCGGCCATCGCCTACCAGGTGCACAACGGCACGGCGATCGCCCTGAGCAACCCCATCGGTGCGCCCGAGTCGCGGGCCCACGCGGTCCTCGAGTTCAACCGCTACTGCGAGCTGCACGGGATGATGCCGTGCGTCTTCTCGACCACCGACGAGATCCTCCCTCAGGTCGAGGAGCTGGGCTGGCGGCACGTGCAGGTCGCCGAGGACACCGTCATCGACCTCCCGGCCCTGGAGTTCAAGGGCAAGGCCTGGCAGGACGTGCGCACCGCGCTCAACCGGGCCTCGAAATCGGAGATCACCTTCCGCCTCGTGCAGCTCCGCGACGAGTCGTTCGCCATGGTGCAGCAGGCCCGGGGCATCTCCGACCAGTGGGTCTCCGACAAGGGCATGCCCGAGATGGGGTTCACCCTCGGTGGCATCGACGAGGCGCTCGACGCCGAGGTGCGGGTGGGCCTGGCCGTCGACGCCAACGGCGTCCTCCAGGGGATCACGTCATGGCTTCCGGTCTACGGCGCCGACGGCCGCGTAGAGGGCTGGACCCTCGACATCATGCGCCGCCGGCCGGAGGGGTTCCGACCGGTCATGGAGTTCATGATCGCCTCGGCCTGCCTCGCGTTCAAGGAGCAGGGCGCCCTCACGGTCTCCCTGTCCGGGGCTCCGCTGGCCCGGTCGGAGGAGGACGACGACATCACCCCGGTCGAGGCGCTGCTCAACCAGCTCGGCGAGACGCTCGAGCCCGTCTACGGCTTCCGGTCGCTGCACCAGTTCAAGACCAAGTTCAAGCCGCGCTACATCCCGATGTTCATGGTCTACCCCGACGGGGCGGCCCTGCCCAGGATCGCCCTCGCCCTCACCGGCGCGTTCCTGCCGGGCGCCAGCCTGCGCCAGTATGCGTCGGTGCTGAGCTCCGTCCGCAGCTGAGGGGCGCTCGCCGGGCTGCCGGTGCGTCAGGGGCCGAGCACCGCGGCGACCGCGAGCCGGCGGCGGACGGGGTCGCGCAGCACCTCTACGCTGTCGACCCACTGATCGACCGAGCCCACCCCTGCGGGCAGCCCCCGGACCGCCTCGTCCTCGACCGACGCGAGGAGCCGGGCGGCGACCCCCTCGTCAACGCCGAGGAAGGGTCGGTCCCAGAACGGCACCATCGCGCTCGGCGTGACGGGCAGACCGGCGTCGCCCTGGACGACGAGGAGGGTCTCCAGGGCGCGGGCGAGGGCGGCCTCGCGCTCCGGCCCCGTGGGGGCGTTCAGGGCGTCCGCGAGCGCCGGTCCGACCACCTGCGCCACCGGGAGCCGGTCGAACATCGTCCCGCGCCACTTCGCGTAGGGCGGCCAGCGCCGGGCCAGCAGGAAGGCCAGGTGGGTCGCGGCGCCGACCAGTCGGGCCATGACGACCCTGGACCCGACGTCGTCCCCGCGTCGGGCGGCTCGGGCGGCCAGGGGCAGCTCCTGCGCCAGCCGGGCCCAGTCGGCGGCCAGCACGTAGCGCCAGACGTCGTCCGGGTACCACGCGAGCCGGCGGCGCACCCGGGTGAGGGCGCCGTCGCGATCGGTGAACACCGGTCCGGCGGTGACTTCCAAGACGCTCTGGCCACTCAGCGTCAGCCAGTCGACGGCCGGCATGACGCCGTCGGCGTCCGTCGTGTCGACACCGAGCCGGGAGCGGGTGAAGGCGGGCACGGTGTCGACCTCCACGCCCGGTCCGCCGTGGGGGCGCCAGGTGGTGGCGAAGGACGTCGGCCATCCTGCGTAGTCGGTCGGCAGCCCGGCCTCGAGGTGCTCCCGCACGCTCGGCACGAGATCCTCGGGCACGAGCAGGGTGAGGCGTAGCCCCCAGTCGTGGTCGCGCGACACGGCGTCGTCGAGGCCGAGCACGTCCGACCCGCTGCCGAGACGGGCTGCGGCGTACGGCAGCCCGGGCCACCGGGCGAGCACCAAGGGCCCGACGACGTCGCGGTGGTAGGCCTCGGCCAGCTCGGCGCCGGAGTCTGCCACCGACCTCAGCGCCTCACGAAGGGGTTGTCGAGCGTGCCGATGCCCTCGATCTCGACGCTGACCCGCTGACCCGCGCGCACGGGCCCCACGCCGCTCGGTGTCCCGGTGAGGATGACGTCACCGGGCAGCAGCGTGAAGGCCGCCGACGCGTAGGCCACCAGGGCGGCTACGTCGTGCACCATGTCGGCGGTGGTGCCGTCCTGCACCACCTCGCTGTCGAGGCGGGTCACGAGGCGCAGGTCGGAGGGGTCGAGCTCGGTCTCGACCCAGGGGCCCAGCGGGCAGAACGTGTCGAACCCCTTGGCCCGGGACCACTGCCCGTCGGACGTCTGCAGGTCGCGAGCCGTCACGTCGTTGGCGACGGTGTACCCCCAGACGCAGCCGAGCGCGTCCTCGACGCGTACGTCCTTGCAGATCTTGCCGATGACCGCGGCCAGCTCGCCCTCGTAGTGCACGTCGCTGCTCTGCCGGGGCATGACCACGGGGTCGCCCGGGCCGACGACGGCGGTGTTGGGAACGAGGAACATCAGCGGCTCGGCCGGCACCTCGTTGCCCAGCTCCTTGGCGTGGTCGGCGTAGTTGCGGCCGATGCCGATGACCTTGCTGCGCGGGATGACCGGCGCGAGCAACCTGACCTCGTCGAGCGGGATGGCCCCCTGACCCGGGACCACGCCGACGTAGAGCGGGTCGCCCTGCAGGGCGATGACGACCTCGCTGCCGGGGTCACCCTCGACGACACCGAAGGCGGGATCCTCACCGGTCGTGTACCTCGCGATGCGCACGCGACCACCCTAGTGCGCGGTGATTTATTTCATCACCTGTTGATTTATCGGCCGCGCCGGCGCAGACTGACGGAACGCATCCGACGAGGACGGAGATGGTTCGCATGGAGCGCACGACCTGCTGCATCGTGGGTGGGGGGCCGGCCGGCATGATGCTGGGCCTGCTGCTCGCCCGGGCCGGGATCGAGGTCCGGGTCCTGGAGAAGCACGGCGACTTCCTACGCGACTTCCGCGGCGACACCGTCCACCCGTCGACCATGCGGCTGCTCGACGACCTCGGTCTCGGCGAGCAGTTCGCGCAGCTGCCCCAGAGCCACCTGGAGACCGTGGCCCTCCCCGTCGACGCACAGCAGACGATGTTCACCGTCGGCGACTTCCGACGGCTGCGGGGCACCCACCGCTACATCGCCATGGTGCCCCAGTGGAACCTGCTCAGCCTGTTGGCGCGGGCCGCCGAGGCCGAGGCGACCTTCACCCTCCTGATGGACAGCGAGGTGACGGGGCTCCTGCGGGAGGGCGGCGCCGGGACCCGGGTGACCGGTGTGTGCTACCGCGACGCCGACGGCGCGCCGCACGACCTGGGCGCCGACCTGGTGGTCGCGGCCGACGGGCGCACCTCGGTCGCCCGGCGAGAGGCCGACCTGACGGTCCACGAGTATGCGTGCCCGCTCGACGCGTGGTGGTTCCGGCTCCCCCGTCGCGACGATGACCCGCAGGGCGCACTGCTGCCGCGCGTGGGTCGCGGCCGGATGGCGATCCTCATCCCTCGTGAGGGCTACTTCCAGATCGCCTACATCGGCCGCAAGGGGACCGACGCCGCCTTGCGCTCCCGCGGCATCGAGGCGTTCCGGGCCGACGTCGCCGACCTCGTCCCCGCTCTCGCCGACCGGGTCGACACCCTGCAGTCGATGGAGGACGTCAAGTGGCTCGACGTCCGCCTCAACCGCCTGCGCCGCTGGTCGGTCGACGGCCTCCTCTGCATCGGCGACGCCGCCCACGCCATGTCTCCGGTGGGCGGCGTCGGGATCAACCTCGCCGTCCAGGACGCGGTGGCCACCGCCACCCTCCTCGCCGAGCCGCTGCGCCAACGCCGGGTCGGGCCACGACAGCTCCGCGCGGTGCAACGGCGACGGGTGGTGGCCACGCGCCTCGTCCAGGGGCTGCAGCGGGCCATGCACCGCGGCCTCGTGGAACCGGCCCTCGACGGCCGCCTCGACGGGCCGCCCGCCGCCCTGCTGGCGGTGCTGCGGCGGGTGCCCCAGGTGTCGGTGGTGCCCGCCTACCTCATCGGCGTGGGGTTCCGTCCGGAGCAGGTCCCGCCGTATGCCCGCCGGGCCGCCGAACCCGCCACCCCCGTCCGGTCCTGACCTTCACCGCTCACCGGGCGGCGAGCACCGCCCGGGCCATCGCCGCATACCCGTCGTCGTTGGCGTGGATGTCGTTCCTCGTGCACATCCACGTCCAGGCACAGATCCGCGCCACGTTCGTGGGCTCGGGCGAGCCGGTCGTCGTCGTGGTCGCGAACGCCCCGGCGACGTCGGCGACCTTGGCCCCGACGGCCGTACCTGCCGCCGCGACAGCGCGGTTGAGGTCGGCGAGCAGCGGCTGCGACTGGGCGGCGAGCTGCTGGCCCGCGGGGCTCTGCCGGTAGGCGGCGAGCAACGGGTTGTAGTAGGTGAGGACGACGATCGTCGCCTGGGGCGCGGCCGCCCGGAGGCGGGACAGGATGGTCGCGAGGTCGTTCGCCGCCGCCGTGGTCGAGCTCGTGGCGCAGGCCTGGTCGACGGCGGGGGTCGCGCAGCGCAGCACGTTGTTGGCGCCGATGTCGAGCGTGACGAACGGGACCCTTCCCGGGTTGGCCGTCAGGAAGGCCGTGGCGGCTGCCACCTGGTTGCCCTCGGGGTAGCGGCAGAGGCCGCCGCGCAGCATCGAGCCCGTGGTCTCCCCCGAGCAGCCGAGGTTCTTCAGGGCGGTGCCCGGCCGGTTCTGCTGCAGACCGGCCAGCACCGGTCCCGCATACCCCCGGGTCGGCTGGTCGCCGGTGGTCGGCTGCCTCCCGGCGGCGAGCGAGTCGCCGAGCGCGAGGTACCAGCCGTCGGCGGGGGCGGACGCGGCGCTCGCGCTCGGGCCCGCGCCGGCCGAGGTCGACGTCGAGGCGGACGTCGAGGCGGACGTCGGCGGCGTCGTGATCGTCGCGAGGACACCTTCGGGCCCGGCGGGGGCCGGCGGGGCCGCACAGCCGGTGAGGACCGGGAGGACCAGGGTGGCGAGGGCGAGCGCGGCGGCGTACGGGCGGAGCACCCGGTCGAGCCTACGAGACCACCGCTAGCCTCGTCGGCGTGGAGGTGCTGTCGGAGCGGGTGTGGCGGGCCCGCGAGGCCGCTCACGAGGCTCGGGTCGACGCCGCCACCACGGGCCACCGGGCGCGGCGCGCGACCGGCGAGAAGCACCCCGTCGAGGACTTCCTCTTCACCTACTACACGCAGTCGCTCGCCGCCCTGCGCCGGTGGCACCCGGGCCTGGGGGTCGCGCTCGTGGGCGCCGCGACGGACGAGCGGGCGGAGTGGCGCTTCATGCGCGCCGACGCCGGGTCCGTCACGCTCGACGTCGACGCGTTCCTCGCCGCCCGCGGCGAGCGGATGCGTTCGGTCGAACAGCTGGTGCGGGCGACCGCGGGTCGGCCCGGGCAGTTCGGCTGCTTCGGCCTGCACGAGTGGGCCATGGTGCACCGCCTCGAGCGCCCTGACGTCCGCCATCCGGCGTGGCCACTGCGGCTCGGGGCGGCCGGCACCGACGCGGTCGTGGAGTCGCACCAGGTCGTCTGTACCCACCTCGACGCGTTCCGGTTCTTCACCCCGACCGCCCGGCCGCTCAACGCGCTGCAACCGACCCGCGCCGACCAGGTGGAGCTGGAGCAGCCGGGCTGCCTGCACGCGGGGATGGACTGCTACAAGTGGGCGTTCCAGCTTTCCCCCGCCGTGCCGAGCGAGCTCGTCGCCGACGGGTTCGACCTCGCGCGCGACATCCGGGTGCTCGACATGCGCGCCTCGCCCTACGACCTGAGCGGACTTGGCTACGAACCGGTGCCGATCGAGACCCGCGCCGGCAAGGCGGTCTACGTCGAGGCGCAGCGGGGGTTCTCGGCGCGCGCCCAGGAGCTGCGCCGCCGGCTGCTGGCGGTGACGGAACGGCTCCTGGCGGCGGCCTAGCCCCTGGAGGGCTCAGCCGTCCCCACGCCCACGCCGCCGTCGGCGGTCCTGGTCACCACCGGCGTACAGGATCGTGCCCATCGCCGGGATGAGCAGGAACCAGACCCACCACTTGGTGGTGAAGAAGAGGATCAGCGCCACGAAGGGCGTCAGGCCCATGAGGGCGTCCCGGTGGCCGGCGACCCAGGAGCCGGCGGGGACCAGCCCGGCAGCGCCCGCCTCCTCGCTGTGCTCGGGTGGGGGTGCGCTCGCCACCGCGCGGGATACCGGGCTCGGCAGCCCCGCGGGAAGCCCCCCGGGCAGGTCGGCGAAGAGGGCCTCGAGGTCGCCACGGGTCACGGCGGTGTAGGCCGCGGTCGTGCGGCGTTCGTGCTCCGCCGGGTCGAGCCGACCGGCCCGCCAGTGCTCCCCGAGCGCCGTGATAGCCGCCTGCCGCTCCTGGTCGCCGACGCGCTGAGCTGAGTCCCCGTCCCCGTTCATCCCCTCATGATGACGTAGCCGCATCCACCAGACGCGCATAAGGCTGCGCCGCGCCGGGTAGTGCCACACTGACCACCCGGCAGCGCCAGGACAGGCGGGGCCGACGACGACGTCGAGAGGACATGCCGTGAGCACCGACAGGCCGGACAGGAACGCCCGAGACGACGCCGACCGCGCCACGCGCGACCGGGACCTGGAGAGGCGGGCCACCGACGACGACCGCCGCCGCGCGGACACCGAGGGCGGCACCCGGCCGATGGCGACGGCGCGTTCCGAAGGCGGGGTCGGTGACCGGTATGCCACCCGTGGCGAGCGGGCGGCGATCGCCCCCGGCGCGGCACGGGGCCGCCTCCACGTCGGCATCAACTGGGGCGCCGCGTTCTTCGGGTGGGTCGCCGCCATGGGCTTGGCTGTCATCCTCACCGCGTTCATCGCGGCGGTGGGCGCGGCGGTCGGTGTCTCGCGCGGGGCGACGACCGCCCAGCAGGCCACCGACCAGCTGCAGCAGAGCTCCCAGACCGTCGGCCTGCTCGGCGTCATCCTCCTCGCCGTGGTGGCCTTCGTGTCCTACTACGCCGGGGGCTACGTCGCGGCCCGCATGTCCCGCTTCGACGGGGCCCGGCAGGGGTTCGCCGTCTGGCTCTGGGCCATCCTCGTGGCCCTCGTCGTCGCCATCGTCGCCGCGGTGGCGGGAGCCCGGTACGACGTGCTCAGCACCCTCAACACCTTCCCGCGCATCCCCGTCAACCAGGGCGACCTGACCAGCACCGGCATCATCGCGCTGGTCGTCCTGCTGCTCATCACCCTGCTC